>JBHHVM010000022.1:0-16039 GCA_046754265.1 Phycisphaerae bacterium | reverse complement strand
GTCACCTTCAATTCCGAATCCAACCCCCCTTTTAGAATCTTCATCGGGTCCGAGAAGTTTCCCGTGGGCTTGGGCACGCCGTCGACCTTTACCGTGCCGCCAACCTCCTGAATATACTCCAGGATCTTCAGGGCGTGGGCCCGCTCCTCGTCCGCCTGCTGCCTGAAGCGCTCGGCCAGAATCTTCAGGCCCATCGCTTCAAAGCCGCAGGCCATGGCCAGGTACTTCTGCGACGCCCCAAATTCGTTCGTCACCTGCCCGTTGAGCTTCGCATTCATCGCCCTGGAAATCAGCATACTCATCAATCCAATCTTGCTTGTGTTATCCCGTGCCCAGAACCCCGCCCCAGCCAATCGGCAGCCGGCTAATCGCATGCCGCACAACCCGCCCGCTCGAATGACCGAAGCCGCATCCTATCGACCGCGTGCAACTCCGGCAAACCGTGCCCGCACCCCGGCTCGGTCACTGCCCTGATATCCATGTCGGACGAACCGAACCTGCCCGCCATTGCGAACAGCCGGACAGCTCAAGGCCCGAAAAACCGACCCCCGCGACCCTCGGGTCTCACCTCTTCACGGACTCCATCCCGGCCATTGCTGCGCCCGACTCGCCGCGACCCATTAAGCCTCCGTGGTTATCAGACTTCACCCTTGACTCACGATTCCGAATTGACGATAATGTGAATGTGGGTAAGCCCACAGAGAGAGACGCAGCGGCAGTTTAGGTAGGGAGAGAGAGAATGACCCGAGGCACTCGCCTCGCGGGTCTGTGTCTGTCGATATCCGCAAACGCCGCCCTGGCCAGCCCCGTTTTTCTGGGCACCCTGGGCCCCCGGCTATTGCGTACCGACGGCATCAACCCCGCGGAGACGTTTCGACTTTCCGATGACATCGCTGCCATGGCGGTAGGCCCCGACGGCACCATCTGGGCTGCCAGCCGGTCCGACGACGACCGCGATGGATTCCGCGAAATCTACACCCTCCAGGACCCCCTGGGCCCCAACCCCACACTCCAGTTCTACGGGGATTTTCTGGCCGACTTCACGTCCACCATCACCTTCGTCGGCGACACGCTTTACGGCTTCCAACGCAACGCCGTGCCCGACGCCCAAGCCTCCAGGCTGGTTCGCATCGACCTGCAAAACCAGACCCAGTCCGTCGTCGGACAGACAGGCCTGGTCGGCGCCGTCATGGGCGGCTCCGGTTACGACCCCCAATCCGACACCCTCTTGATGAGTTCCCTCATCATCACCGACGGCCTATGGGACGTGGACTACGCCTTGCAACGCGGCGACGACCCCAGCGCCACCTTGGTCAACGAAATCACCACCGACATCGGCAACCACGGCGCCGAGTTCTTCGAGGGCACCTATTTCATGCTGGCCCAACTGGTCAACGGGCCCCTCGTCCTGGGCAGCCTCGATCCTCAGACCGCCCAATTCAACCCCATGCAGGAATTGGCCCCACGCTCCGACCGCGTCGTCAGCCTGGTCGTACTCCCCGAACCCAACGCGCTGGGACTCCTCCTAGCCGGTCTGTTCCTGGCTACATCCAGGCGCCGCTAGGTGGCACTCTGGACGCATCGCGTCCCGCCAATCGGTGATGCCTTAGACCGCCCCTCACCTTGACTATCGTGGAGCGCCTGGCGTAGGCCCTTTCCTCTCTGGAGGTGGCTTGATCGAATGAAGCCACTCCAATGCCGCCGGCTCCAGCCGCCAGTTTCGGTCCAGGACCGGGCCCCGACCCGGCAACCGCGCCCCCATCCTTTCGCCCAACCCCCGCTCCTTTTCATTCGCCCCCTTCCAATTCACGATCTTGCCGTCAGCCCCCATCAACACCAGGTCTTCCACCCGTGGCGGGCTTAGGGCTATCGGGCCCAAAACAGCCGCCCCCAACTCCGCCACCGCCTCGGCCAACCCCGAACACACCACCAGGTAACGATCCGGGGCCAACGGGTTGGGATGAATCATCACGAATCCAACCACGTGCCCGTCCAACGCCTCGCCCCCGGCAAACACCCGGCCCGTATCCGCATGCAACGGCAACAGTCCCGTCATCCGTCGCAACACCGCGTTGTTCGATGGGTTGCCAAAACAAATCAGATGCGCCTCCCGCATCAACGCGTCCGTCACCGCCGACGCGGACACCACCTGCACCCGGTTGACAACCATTTGCTGCGTCCAAGCCATCGCCCTGCCCGCCGCCGCCAACCACCGATTCACCACCTGCGGGCCACCCTCCGAGGGCACCACCACAACAAACTTCTCGTAGAACACGTCTTGAATAGGCCCCGACAGGCCTGGTCGTTTGGCCCACGTTCCATCCTTGGCCGGCTCGATGTCCAACCTCCAGCCCCGATCGTCGCGTCGGGCTTGGAAGATCTCACCGTTGACCTCAAATCGGACGCGCCGCTCCGCCTCAATCAACAAACCAGGCACCTTCAAGCTCAAGCGCCCCACGTTATCCGCCTGTACCAACACTAAGGTATCACCCGGCGGCACAAACACATCGACGAACGCCGGCTTGGCCGGGTCGATCATCGATTCGACCGTCGCCCAATAGGCCGAGGCGTGCCGCAAGGTGTACGTCCGAAAGCTGATCCGACGCGGGTCCCCCACTCGACGCCGGTTGGACATCCACCGATACAAGAGACCGCTCCCCAACGTCTCGCCCCAAACCACGTGCCCACTCTGCGGATACTCCGTGTAGTTGGCCTCGATCCCCGCTTGCTTCAGGGCAGCCACCATCTCTCGCGACAGCGACACCGGCACGTTCCGGTCCCGGGTACCGTGAACCACGTTCAACCCCAGATGCCGCAGGTTCACCGCCAGCTCCGGCTCTCCTCCGCCGCAAAACGCGGTCAGCGTCGCAAACCGATCCGGATAACGGCTGGCAATCCGCCACCCCGCGAACCCGCCCAAACTCAACCCCACCAGATGCACCTGATCCGGATCGATCTTGCAGTGACTCTCAACGTCAACCACCACATCCATCACGTCCCGCTCAGCCAAGGTGCTGATCGACCAACTCCCCCGCATCAACGGAAACGCGACCACAAACGGCAAGTCCGCCATCTCGCCCAGGACCGGCACGCTGGCGGCGGGCCGGGTTGGCGCCATCCAATTGGTCCCCTCCGCGCTGCCGTGCAGGAACACGATCAAAGGCCAGTCCGAGCCGGCCGCGTACCCCGCGGGCAGCCACAGCGCGTAATCCAGCGCCGCCCCGTCTATGGCCGACGTGTAGGTCCGCTTGACCATCTCCCCCCGGTCACTGCCGGCCGATTCCTGCGCCAAACCCATCATGGGCTCACCCAAAACCCCAATCAGACCAGCGCACACACGAGCCCAAAAAACACACGTCGAGGCCCAAACCGCCCCGCCAGAACATGCAGACCCCGCGTCGCGCCGATTCTCAATTCTCAATTCTCAATTCTCACTTTCCGCTTCTCACTTCTCACTTCTAACGCCAGCCTTGGTCGCAAACCTCCCCATGCCCCCCCAAACCCGCATCACCTTGGCCGCATCCAGCCCGCTCGATCGCACCGCGAAGCGATAGGCCGCACCCGACTTCAAGCCCCTTAACAAGACGCGATGCTTTTTTGTTGCCATCGACCGGTGATGACGCAGAGTGTCCCTTGACAGGTCGTACAGGCCGCCGTGCTCCAGGTCCGTGTAGCGCACGTCGCTGTCGGTGGCGATCGGCGTCCGCCAGCTCAACACCGCGTGCCTGGCCCCAACTTCCGTGACTTCGACTGCCGACAACTGCTGGTACCATCGCGGAGGCCACCGTACATCCGGATCAAATCGGCCCGACAGGTACGCCCGCCGGTGCCTTTCGTGCGCCGGCAGGAACATTCGTTGAAACATCCGGTACCCCCAATTGGGCGTCCGCCCGCCGCCGTGCAGGTTCTCACCCAAAACCCGGAAAGCATCCTCTCGCGTGATCGCCGCATTCCGGGAGGAGGCAATCTTGAAAAAGCCGATCGTCTGGGCCAGCCCGTAACCGCTGACGTAATAGCGAAGGTAATTGTCGTCCGGGCCGTGTACCTGCTCGGCCAGCGCCCCGGTCTCCCCCTTCAACGTATAGTCCATATAGGCATCCAGCGGAACCAGCACCCGCCCATCCCGGAGCATGCCAGCCCAGACGTCCACCGAATCGTGGTGATACAACACCCCTTCGTCGCCCACGTCCTGGCGCACCCGGCGCACAAACTCATAGCTCTCCAGCCAGTTCCTGCCCCACGCCGCGTTGTCGAAGTACCACCCGTCCAGCCCGTGTGCTTCCTGAAACGAACGCATGAACGCCAACGTCGTCTCCAGATCTTGACTCGAAAAAAACTGGCCCGCCATGTAGCAGATCACCTTGAAACCCTTGGCGTGAGCCGCCCGGCAAAAACTCCGGACACGCTCGGGGTCTTGAAAACGGTACGCCAGCCGCCCCTCCACGGTCACCGGGTACTCGATTTTGGTCACCTCGCCCTTGGCCACACCGTCATAATGGCCGGCATAAAACTGCATCACCCCGAACCGTTGGGCCGCCAACTCGTCAAACATGGCCTCGGCATAGTCCAGATCCTGGCTCGAGTTGCCCGCATACCAGACGTGAGGCCTCGATTTCGCGCCGTACAGCCGCTCGAAGTCGAACGTCTTCGGTGGAAACACGGCCAGCGCCACGCCGGCCCCACCTTTAAGAACGACTTCCACTTGGCCGTTCCTCTCGCCCACGATCCTGACACCGCCCGTGGAAGGGTTCCTCGCGTGCAGGCTGCCCCCATACCCATCGGTCCACATCCACTCGCCGTCGGTCCCCTTGACCCACGGTGCATCCTTGATGAGCGAGCGATAGACGTACTTGACATTCGTGTCACGGCATGTCATCAACACCAGGCTGTCGGACCGGAAATCCAGCACCACGCGCTGGGCCGAGATCACGCACCGTCGTCGATCCGCTTCGACCACCTCCAACCGCCCGATAGGCCGGTCAAACGCCAGCTTGGCCACCAGCCGCGGCTTGATGTCGTTGCTCGCGGGATCGATCCGCCGCACCAGCGCCAGGCCCCGCTTAGTCAGGTCGTAGACCGCACCCGTCGTTGTCACCCGGATGCGCTCGGCATTGCCCACCACCGACTCGATGGCCATTCCGTAAAAGCCTTCACCCGGAGGCGGCGCCAAATCGACGACCCCCTGCCCGGCGCAGGCCGCAGCCCAAATGTGAACCCCCACTCCCCACAGCCCGATCACAACCCGCTGCATTTTCAACGCCTCCCTGGGCTGGGCCCATGCCGAGCCCAACTATACAATAGTTCGACTCGATCGTCTGAACGCGCTCGGAGAAAACCTGAACTGGCGGCCAACCAACATGATCTACAACTTCGTCATCGTCGGGGCAGGCCTGGCCGGTGCGTCCACCGCCTACCACCTGCGTCGCCGTCACCAGCCAAGCCCGCGCGTCTTGCTGCTCGAAAAAGAGGCCACTCCCGGGGCCCATTCCTCCGGGCGCAACGCCGCCATGATCCGTCGGCACGTCGATGACCCCGCCATCGGTGCCATGACCGAACCGGGCGCTGACCGGCTCGCCCAAGGTCAAATGGCCGATTTCATGGCAACCGGGTCGGTCTTCATTGGCTTGGGTGATCAACCAGCCAGCCGGCGTTTTCCTTTGGCCCAGGGCCGGGGCCTGTGGTGCCCCAACGATGGCGTCGTGGACGTGGCCGGGCTGTTGAATCACTTTTTGGAAGATCAGGAGTTGCGCTGCAACACGCAGGTTCTGGACTGGCACGACGCCGACCCTTCACCCGGCCATCAACAGGCCCCACTGTGTATCAACACATCAGCCGGGCCGGTCCTGGCCCGCACCCTCATCAACGCGGCTGGGCCTTGGGCGGGGCAATTGGGCCGGCTGCCCTTGACGCCCACCAACAGGCATCTCTTCGTCACCACGCCCATGCCCGAAATCGGCGCCGATTGGCCGTTTGTGTGGGATGTGGTCAACGGACTCTATTTCCGCCCCGAGTCCGGCGGCTTGTTGCTCTGCGCCTGCGACGAGACGCCGGCCGACCCTGGACACTATTCGCCGAATCCCGAGACAACCGTTCGATTGGCCGAGTTGGTCAATCAACACCAACCCCGACTGGGCCCGCTGCGCATCAAACAGACTTGGGTGGGCCAGCGAACCTTCGCCAGGGATCGGCGTTTTGTGATCGGCTTTGACCCGCGCGATCGGCGCATCTTTCACCTGGCCGGATTAGGCGGTCACGGCGTGACCAGCTCGCCGGCGGTCGGCGCCCTGGCTGCCGAGCTGCTCCTGGACGTCGACGCTCGCCCGAAAACCGCATTCGACCCCTCCCGACTTCTTTAGATAGTGCTATGGCGTGGCACTTGACTTGAGCATCGGACGTAAGGTGACCGACAGCGTATCCAGGACGGGCGAGGACGGAAACGTGGCCGGCAATCCATTCGCTGCGTAGGTGCCGGTATTGCTGTAGACCGAAGCCGCCCCGGTGTCACTCAATTGGCTTACGGGCAGGAACCGTACTGAGCTGCGCGACACGCGGGTCACTTGAGCGGCACTCGAGTTGGATCGGACCGCCAGGTAATACAGCCCCGGCGACAGCGTCTGAGCGATGGCTGTGTTGCTGACCGCGCCGACGCTGTCCAACCCGAGTTCGCCGCCGCCAAAGACCAGGGAGCCGGGCAAGGCGTCGATCCCAACATCGTATATACCCAACTTGATCTTCTTGCCGACATCGGCCGTCGTGACCTCTATGCCGATCTGGTCCCAGGTCGTCCTCCATGGTGTCCAGAACGGGATGGCATAGATCCGATCCGCCACCAGGGTGGCCGAACCGGACGGCTGGCCTGTGCCGAAAGGCGGTGTGCCGTCATACCAGCTCGAAGCGCGTAGCGGCGGAACCAGGGCCGTCGATAGGATTCCCATCACGGCAGCGGCGTCCAGGGCCGCGATGCCGCCGGAGTCAGCCCGTCCCAACAGGCGATCGTTTGATACAGTGACAGCTTGTGGCAAATTATCCGCGTCCGCCGCCAAGACGGTGTTGGCATCGAACAGGGCGTTCATGACGGCACCGGCCGTGGATGCGTCCAAGGCCGTTTCAGCCCCGGTGTCGTCCTTTTGATAGAGCCGGCCGTCACCCTTGGCGTAGAGCCGCACCTTGCCGGCATCAGGCGTGGCCGGGGCGGCGGAGACTTCGTCCAGATCCAAGGGGGCATCGGCGCCCAAGGTCAGCAGATCGTCGACCTGAACGTTGTGCAGCTTCAGGCTGTCGGTTGTTGAAGTTTCGGGCATCTACGTCACTCCATGTCAGTTTGGGACCACAACGCTGCGCTTTCTTATGCCGGGGCCAGGCCCACTTCCAGGCCCCAGGTTGTGTTTCCCGGGTCCGGGTTGGTCCACCGGATGCGGAACTTGTCGCCGTTTTGAGCCGCCCAGGCGGACGGGAGCTGGGTCTCGGCGGCGGTGAGCCGAAAATTCAGGTCGGCCCCGGCCCCGGCCACTTTCACCGTGTAGAGCACGGTGTCGTAGGCCGTCCCCTGAGCGGCATCCAGGCTGATCTGCACCGGGGCCATGCCGGCGCCGCCGGCGAAGTGGCAGCGCACAAAGACCAGCCGAAAGGGACCATCCAGCCAAAACGAAGCATCGATATCTCCGCTGCCGGTGGTGACCTGGTTTGTCACCCTTACAGCCTGGGTGATGGCCGCCCGGGCCAGCTCGGCCTCTTGGCTGCGCCGGGCCAGGTTGGCGGCGGTAAGTAGCGAGGCGGGCACGGGATTGACAGCCATAGATCTTAGTCCGATTCGTCAAGAATATGATTGGCCAGGGTGTCGCCCTGGGGAATGTTGACGCGAAACGGCACGCCGATCAGCGGGCCGACACCACGATTCAGCGGGGGAACGGTGACGGTGGCATCGCCGACGAAGACCACGTCGCTAAGCCGCCGTTTGCGGTGCAGGTTTTGAGCAGTGAGATAACGGGCGGTCACCTCGATCGGCGCGGAGATGGCCATCAGTTTCTCGGCCGCGTCGCCATCGAAGCTGAACACCACGCCCGACGCCCGGTGCAAGCCGCGCCCGAAGGTGCCGATGGGGCCCTGTGGCGTGGCCAGCCCGGCGAACTTGACCGGTTCGACGCCGGGCGAATAGACCAGGGAATGGGCCCCTTCGATGAACGTCTCGGTGAAGGGCGTGTTCAACAACCTGGTGGAAATGGATTCAACGGCCAATAGCCAGACCATCACAAGATTCTCCGGTTTGTGCGTGCGGGTCCTTCAACGTTTTCATCCGGCCACCCGGTTTTGGGCCCTTTGGACTTTGACCACGAAAGTCTGTTCGCAACCGGCTTGGGCGATGCGCGTTCCGCTGGAGCCGACCGGATAGGTCAACGTCCATTGGCGATCGTCCAAGCCATCGGCCCCCTCCACCACGGCCTGTTCGGTGATTTGCAGGTTGTCGAAGTAATCCTCGACGGCCCCGACGGCGTCCAAGATGGCGTCGTGTGGATCGTCGGAGACAACGTCGGTCACCAGGCGCATGGCCAGGGTGGCCTGCACGATTTTATCGCCTTCGGTAGTGTTGAGCGGCTCGGTCTTGGTCAACCGGACAGTCATGAAGGGGCGGACGTATTCGTTGGGCCCAGCCTCGCCCTCCTCGATTTTCCGAAAGGGCTTGGCCAAGGTCGGTGGGTCGGCCACCAGCCCGGCGCGCAGTCCCGCCATCAACGACTTCATGGCGGTCTTGATCGTGGTTCGATCCTGGGTGGGCATCGTCGCTCGTCCCTACTGACCCTTGCGGGCGTTGGCTGCTACGGAGTCGTCTCTTTAGAAATCGGAGGTTTCATCTCGGGTCCAGATGCGCTCGGCGCCGGTGGCCTGGCCGGTCGGGCCGTCCAACGTGCCGGCAGCGGGGTCGACCCGGGCGGGCATGCGGATACGCCCCTCAGCCACGCCGGTGAGCCAGGCCACGGCCGAGTCGCGCCGGGAGGTGGCCTCGGCGGAGACCGGAGGCCGGCGCAGACGCAGCCGATACTCAGCCAGGTCCAGGGCGATGCTCTTGAGGATGCCGCCGACCTCGGGGTTGGCCGCCAGGTCGATGGGCACCGCGAAGCGCCGGGCCAGGTAGGCATCGACCTCGCCTTCGGCGCCGGCACGGGCCTCGTCGACCACAGCCGTGTTGGCTGAGCCCGTGCCGGCGTCGTCGGTCAGTTGCACGTAGACGGCGCTGCCCAATCGCGTCTGGATGTCGGTGTTGCTGATGTAGGCCATCGCTTACAACTTTCTCGTGGTGTCTAGGCGCCGAGTTGGAAGAGGGTCCGCACGGCGAACTGCCAATAGCCGTAGGTCATGCGGTAGCGGGCACGGACGCCGTAGAGGAACTTCTCGCGTTTGAAGGCTTCTTCGCTGTTCTCGGCCAAGGCGTTGAACTCGACCGGTTCGCGGTCTTGGAAGACGAAGGGGCGAATCACACCGTCGGTCTTGAGCAGGTACCAGGTGGTGGTGTTGGTCAGCCAGGGCATGGCCACCACCTGGGCGGCGCCTTGCAACACGTTGGAGGTACTGTTGATGAGCGTGGCGTTCATGGCCTCTAGGGCAGTCAGGTGCAGCACCGGCGGGACCACGCAAACCAGGCCTGTGGTGCTGAAGGCGACGGGCTGGTCGGCATCGTCCTTGAAACCCATCATCTGGGCGATGGCCTGCTTGACGGCGTTGCGGAACTCGGACACGGTGACGTTGGCGGTGTCGGTGACACCCAAGGTCAGGTCGTTGTCCTGCACGGAACCATCGGGCAAGGGATGAGAGCCGGAGAAAAAGGGCTGGCCGTCGTAGGCCAGGGCGGTGGGGCCTCCGCCGAGTTGAAGCAGTTGGTTGAGCAGAAAGTCTTTGTGGGTGGCGGCCCGCTCGGCCAGCTCCGAAACGCGGATGCGGATTTGCCCGGTCTGGTCGTCGGATATCTCGTCGCGATCGACCTCCAGCGTGGCCTCGTACTTGAGGTTCTCGACCGAGTAACTTTCGGTACGCAGCCCTTTGGCGACCCGGCCCGTGCCCCATTCGCGAAGGCGGGGGACGGTGCCCAGCCACTTGTACGTCTCGCTGTCGGCGTTGGACACGATGCGGGTGGACAGGTCGCCAAAGACGGTCGGCGTCTTGTCGAAGCGGTTAAAGAACTCGCTGCGGAGCCCTTTGGTTAACAAACCAGTGTTAATGATTGCCATTTGCGGTGACTCCAAAGGTTGTGGGTGAAATCGGAACTCGGAACTCGGAACGCTGAGTGGTTTCCGGCTCGGATCAACTCCTCGTCGCGGTGACGCGGACCCAATCGAGCGTAAGGGTGGCCGCGCCGGTGCCGCTGGCCTTGTCCAGTGAAAAGTATGGTTGCAGCCTGCCGGTGAAGGCGGACATGTCGAAGGTGGTGGTCGAAGCGAGCCGTTGGCCGTTCATGTAGAACCTGACGTCGGCCGGGTCGGTCAGGTCGATGCGGAAGATGCCGTAAGCGCCGCTGACCAGATTGACGGTGGTGTCGATGTCGTCGATGTCGGTGGTGCCGTCGTCGGATTCGACCAGCAGGTCCATTCCGCCTTGGAGCCGGAACCAGACGTTTTGGGCCACGGTGTCCTTGTCCAGGTTGTGGTCGCCGGCCAGGCCGAAGACGACGGTGGTCCCGGTGCCGGGCGTAACCACCTTGGCCCGACACTCGAAGATCAGTTCGCTGTCGATGTCAAAAGTCTTGCGGTCGCCCTGGTAGAGGACGGCATCCTCGGCCCCGGAGGCGGCGGTCAGGGTCAGGGCGTACTCCCCGGCGTGGGCATCGGTCACGGCTGAACCGGTGGCCGCGCCGACTTCGATTTTTTTCCAGGGCCCGTCGGTGGTGTTGACTTCGGCGCCCAAAAAGTCCTCGAACGATTGGATTTGGGCGGCATGGTCGTCGGCGGGCAGAACGCCGGGGGCGGTCAGTCGCACCAGGGCCAGGTTGGTGTCGAGCTTTTCCAGAACGTGGCCGACGAACCCGATCCGCGGGCCGGCCGACAGGCTGATGTTCTGGTCATCGACGGCGTACACCTCTTTGAGGGCGTCGATCTCCGAAACGCCGGTCAGGGCCAGGGCGAAGTCGCCCTGCGTGTAGACGCGGACGGTGATGGCCCCGCTGCCTCCGGCCGTGTTGTCGATCTCCTCGTAGGCGATGCCGCAAAGGCGATCGCCGGGGATAAGCCCGCGAACAAAGCCGTCCTGTCCGACACCGACCAGGGCCCCTTTATAGATGTGGGCGGCTGCTGCCACGGGAAATGCCCGCAACTCCTGGTCGATGTAATGATCCACTTCTCGATTGGCGGTTAGTGCCATTAGATTGTCATCTCCTTGCTGGGGTCGGTTGAATCAATGTTCCACGCGGTGAGGCAGGGTTGCCGGTTTCAGCCGGCGCGGCGGAGGGCGTCGGCGACAAATGCTTCTTCGGAGGTCAAGGCAGCCAACAAAGGATGGGCCCGGAACTCGGCCCGGGCACCGGCGGCGCGGGAAGCCTCAGCGATCGAGGCGCCGTCGGGCGGGCTGAGTCGGCCGATCTGCACGACGGGACCGGCCGACGCTACGAACTGGTCGAACAAAGTTTCGTCGCGCAAGGCCAACCGGGTGGCCCAGGAGCGCTGACCCGGGGTCAGTTTTCCCGCGGCCAGGGCCTGGGCCACCTTTTGCTCGATGTGGTCGAGGCGAATGCGTTCCTCCAACTCGGCCAGGCGGCGGCCCGCGGCGACCAGCAGGTCGGTGTCGTCGCAGTCGGCCTGCAAGTGCAGGTGGTCGCGCAAGACGGTGGCGGCATCCGGAACGGAATCGAGGGTGTCAGCCGCGACAATGGGCTCAGCCCCCACGATGGCGGGTTTGTTGGTCAAGGCCAGCGAGTGCAAGGCAATAAGTTTGCGGTCGGCCTTGCGGACGATGGCCACGGGTGACACGTAACGGTACTGGCGGGAGGACAACTGCTCGGCCGCAGCGTCGGTCCATTCGACGTGGGCCACGATGCCCTCGCCCGGTCGGGCTTCGAGACGTTTGATCCAACCGGCGGCGGGCGCCTGGCCGGTCGGGGAGGTAAAGGCCCCGCCGAGAGTCTGGTGCTCGTAATCGACCGGCAGGTCGGTGCCGTGGGCGTCAAACGCCTCGAGGGCCAGGCGGGCCGACTCGTCGTCAACGACGAAAGAGCCGTTGCTGCTCTCAACCTGGCCCCAGGGGACAATGAGCACTTCGGTGGGCACCGGCGTGCCGTCGACCGACGCGGCAGCCAGGGCGGCCAACTGATGGTCCGGGTGGGTTTGCGGCTTGGGTTTGGGTTTCATGGGGTCCTCTCTACGTGGTAACGGTTTCTTTGATCCCTGATCCGTTCGTGAACGGGCGTTCGCGCCCGAGAGTTTCCGGTCGGCGATTACGGGGCAGCCCCCTGCAAAACGGGCTCGCGGTCCGCAGCCTGGGGAATGCCCAGCACATCGTGGGCCCAGTCAGTCGGGACGCGGGCGCCCAACCGATTGACGGCGGCGTCCAGAACGTCGGTTAGCTCTTTCAGTTCGCGTGCCTTGCCCGGTTTTCGACGGAAAAACGGAACCGGGGCCCGGTCGCCGAACTGCATAGCGACAAGGGGTGTCAGAACGTCGCGCCGGATGGTGCGGGCTTCTTTTCGAAGGTCGTCGGCCCGGATGTCTTTGCGGACTTCTTCGTGGACCTGACTGGCCGAGAAGGTGCCTTTGCTGCCCGGCGTCTCGGTGGTGAGGGTTTGCCCGAGCCAGGCTTTGGAAATCTCGCGATTGAGGAAGTTGATCAATTTCTCGAAGGGCGGTCCGGCCGAGCCCCGGTTGGCCTCGATGATCTGCATATCGACCGCCCGGCTGAAGATGCCCGAGGCATTGGCGCCCAGCGATTCGAGCATGTACAGCAGTTCCCGCTTTTCTTCGGCGGTGGCCGAGGGCTCGTATCGGGCGATGCGGACGGGCATGCCGAACACCTCGCTGAAAGTCAGCCAGTCTTTAAGGGCCAGGTTCTTGGCCAGGTAAACCATGGCGGTGACGCGGAGCAGGCCTCCACGGGTGGGATGCCCGCCGACGCTGTGCGGCGTATGAACCAGGAACTTGTTGGGGGGCAACTCGATGCCGTCGATGGCTGCGTCTTCGGTCAGGATGCGGAGATCGCCCAGGTCATCAAACGCCAGCCGCCCAAAGTCGACGGGGCAGATGTCGGCCAATTGGAGCTGGCCGGCGATCGTATCCCAGACCAGCTCAGCCACGGCGATGTTGCGCCCGGTGGCCAGGGAAATGTGTTGGAGTACCGCGTCAAAGCCCGGCAATTGCGCCAGAACTTCGCGACAGAACGCAGCCGCCTCGTCGGCGTGGACCCGGTCCGGCGCGTCGGCGGCGCTCTCGATGCGCCATTCCAGGCCGGTCACGGCCAGGCGGCGGGTGTTGGCCACCGAATAGAGGTGGGCGTCTTTCTCCTCCATTTCCTCGAACAACTGCATGGCGTTGGCGAGGGACCCGGCGTCGGCCTCGCGCAGGATGGCGATGAGACGCGAGGGCGTCAGGTTGCTGGAGGGATAGTCCCGCCACTGGTCGTCGGCGCTGGGAACGACCACGCGACCGGGTGAGGGCCGGCGGTCGGAAGCGGCTTGACCTTTGAGGGCGTTGATGATCCGTTGGGTTAGGCCCATGTCAGAGGACTCCAGGCGAAACGTGCCGAGTTCGAGTGACGAGTAGCGAGTTTCGAGTTGACGGCTAAGCTGCCGGGCATCTGCTTTGTCATGATTACCATGCTCCCCGGCCGGCGAAGGTCAGGGCTTTGCCTTGGCTCCATTCGATTCTGGACGTTGGTGCTTGTCCGGCCGCGTGGACGGCCAGGGCGGCGGCCCAGAAGCGATCGGCGTGGCTGCCCTGGCTGCGGGAGGCGTCGAAACGCATTTGCCCGCCGGCGCTAACGCTGCGCTCCAGCGAGTGCCAATCGTTGCGGATGTCTTCGTCGGCTGGGATGCGTATGCGGGCCTCTTCGACCGCGATGCGCAGGGCGCCGGCCAACTGGGACTTGAAAGCGGCGGTGAAAGTGACGGCTTCGACGCGGTGGCCCCCGAAATCCTCGACGGCTGACTCGGCCAACTGCATTCCCAGGCCTCCCGCGTCGATGCAGCAGCGGCGCAGCGTTTTGAGGCTCAGCACTTCGGAAAGCAGGGCGTACTGGCGGCGGAAAGGCTCGTTAGCCAACTCGTAGACACTTTGGGTCACCAAGTTGTCGCCCTGGCGTGCCAGGACCCAGATGACGGTGAGATCCTTTCGCCGACCCAGGTCGACGCCGCAGTAGAGGTCATAACCGGCGGCGCCCAGCTCAGCCACGGGGACGGTCCGGTTTAGTGACCCGTCCTGGCAGGCGGCGATCTGGTCGTAGGTTAGGAAGGCGGTGGCTTCGTCGAGGAACTCGCAGAGGAACTCCTGGCGGAAGAGCTGTTCGTCGCCCATGGAGCGGCGGATGTCTTCCACGTCCACGTCGAGGCCCTGCTGGACGGCTTGGGGCAGGGTGACGACGGATTTGTCGAAGCGGTCGTTTTGGCGGAGGCGGTAGAAGACGTTGCTGCGCCCTTTGGGCGTGCTGGCCACGTCGAGTTCGCCGCCGCCGCGCAGGATGGACGGAAACATGGCTGCCCATATCTGACGGTCGTAGGCGTGCATGGCGAACTCGTCGAGGAAGACGTCGCCGGTGAACCCGCGTGCGGTCTGCGGGTTGGCCGGCAGGCCGATGATGCGGACCCCGCCGGGCAAAGCCACCTCCAGTTGCCGGAAGCCGGTGCGGCTAAAATACGTGCTGCCGGTGAACTCGTGGGCGATTTTCAGGGCCTGGCAATGCTGGCGTACTTTTTGCATCAGCTCGGTGCTTTGGCGCTCACCGGCCGACAGGAAGATTTGATTGCGCCGGCGCCGCAGTCCCCGCAGCAAACGGCGGAGGCTTTTGGTGAAGCTCTTGCCGGTCTGGCGGGACCAGCAGCACCAGCGAAAGCGGGCCTCGCTTTCCACGTCGTCGCGCTGATAGGGCAGAAGGGGCACGAAGGGGCGGACCTGGGCGGCGGCTGGCGTCGCTTGGATTGGGTCCGGGTTTGTGTCCACCATCGACTCCTGGGTTGGGCATCGCCGCAGGGGGCGACGCGACTGGTTTCCCCGGCGGGGACGGGTTCGGTCGGGCGTCCCCCCGGCACCCTATAGAACATGGCGCGCGTGTCATTTGAGGAGTCCAAAAGTGAACCACCGCGCTGACGGGGGCTACAGGGCGGTTTTTCGGGAGTTTCGAGTTTCGAGTAGCGAGTTGCGAGCTAACGGCCGAACGGCCTGGCGCGGAGTCGGGGGACGATCACTTTTTCGGTCACGACCTGCGTGAATCGCTTGGCGCCCTGGAAACTGAGGTGGGAAAAATCCAGGAAGTCGGCGTCTTGGAGATCGAGCGGGGTTTCGTCCCGTTCGACGAAATCGACGCCGCGGTCCCGGGCCAGGTTGCGGACCAGGGTCAGGAACTCGTCGCGTACGCCGGGCGGCAAGGCGCGCTCCAGGGCCTGGTTCAGGGGCAGTTCCAGCAACACCAGCTCGACGCCGGCTTGGCGACACAGGGTCACGATGCGCTGCATGTGCCGAAGTTGCTCACCGCCCATAACGTACCGGCCATCCACCAGGAGGTGGTCCGCAAATGATTTGACCTTCTCTTGCGACACCGGCCTGGTGGCCAGCGACAGGTCGGGCAGGACGCTCTGCCAACGCGAGGTCTCTCCGCGCTGAGGACAAGCAAAGGCGGTGCCAGCCAACAGGTCGGATAACGGGAATCGGCGGTCGCGTCGCAATCGAAAGGCTTGGACCAGATCGTTGGCCATGGCTGAGACTCGGTGACGATACTTGAGCGTGCGAAACCACCGCCCGCACTGCCTGCGGAGCAGGGCTGGGATCTGGGCTCGGCTCCAGGAAGGGTTCTCGCCATAATCCCGCCACCAGCTTTGCCAATCGAGAAACAGGACCACCTGGGATCGGGGCGCGTC
>JBHHVM010000021.1:0-16323 GCA_046754265.1 Phycisphaerae bacterium | reverse complement strand
CACCAACACCTCGGTCGATACCGTGACCGTCAACGTCAACGCCGATGACGACGCCCCCACAGCCAACGCCGGGACGGACCTGACGGCCGGTGAGGGTGATACGGTCACCCTGGATGCCAGCGGGTCCAGCGACCCCGAAGGGCAATCGCTGTCCTACACCTGGACCCAGACCGGTGGGCCCAGTGTGACGCTCAGTGATCCCAGCGCCGCCCAGCCCACCTTCGATGCCCCCGAAGGGGTGTCCAACACGCCGTTGACCTTCCAAGTGCAGGTCAGTGACGGCACCAACACCTCGGTCGATACCGTGACCGTCAACGTCAACGCCGATGACGACGCCGACGACGCCGGCAGCGACACCGATGACGACGACGCTGGCGCCCCGCCCGCAAGCCCGGCAAGCAGCAACCAAGGTTCAGCCACCCTGCAATCGGAGCCTGCTGCGATACCCCCTCGTGATTCAGCCCAACAAACCGACGATCCGTCGCCGACCGGAAGTGGCATCGATGACGGCGATGCGCCTCTCGAGGTTACGATTCCACCAGGCCAGCCCGTGAATCCCCAACCGGGACCGACCCAGCCTCAACCCGTATCGGTCGAACCCGAACCGGCGTTGGCGGGCGATGCTGTTGGAACCCCTAGCCCCGGCGGCGCACAATCCGTTGGCGTGCCAACCGACGGCAGCCCCGGTCCTGCGGCTGGACCGCAGCAACCCCCGGTGATTTCCGGCCAACAAAGCCATGACCCGACAACGGGTGGATCAGACACGGACAGTTCCGAATCGGGTCTGGCTGACTCTGGGAATGCGGCTGCAACAGTAGGGTCCACCGGCGGCGAACAAGCCCGGAACAAGGTGGACTGGGACGGTTCGGAGGATCTAAAAGTCCTCGACCCCGCCAACCAGATCGCAGACGCGTTGCGGTTGGAGAACAGCGGTGCAGCCCAGGCTCAGGCGGACTCGGTGGATCTGTTTTCCGTCATCGCCGGGTCACAGTACGAATCGGCCCACGCCTTGGCCCAGGACGGCGACGGGCTCACTCAGCCTTCGGAACTGACCGGTGACCAGATCAATCCGCTGGGCGGGGAGTTCCCCGCGATCCCGGCGCAGGCCACCGAGCTGAACTTTCAGGACGTGTACCTGGAGGCTGGGCCCGATAACCTGCCCGACGCGGACGTCGCACTGCTTCATCAACAGGGTGAGGCCCTTTCGACCGCTCAGCCTGCCGGGGACGCCCCTGTGCAAACGCAGCGTGAGGTCACAGTCTCTCAGCTCGACGAGAGCCAAGTGGACGTCCCGGCTGACGTGGACGATGCCCTGCCGACTGCTGGCAGGCGCAGTGGGCTTCTAGCGGCGTTATGGGCCCTGGTGCGAGGCAGCGGCGGGTCGGAACGTCGCGGCGAAGACGGCCCGATAACCGCTTCCGACAAGAAAACTCCCCAACGTCGCCTTTAAGGCTAGAGGTTTCCTTACCGCGTTCAACTGCCGATATCACTTCTATAGTTGCGGTGCGCTTCCGTAGGTCGGGGGCGGACTGTGCCCTTGGACGATCGCTGTTGGGGTAGTCTGCATGCCGTATCGGGGGATATGTATCGGTTTGGCAGTGGCTGGGTTCCTGGGTTCGACGGCTGGGAGCGGGGTTGCAGTGCGCGCCCAAATGGCCGTAGCAGCTGACGCGGACGCTGCGCCGTCGGCCGTGGTGGTCGGAGGTCTAACCCGGGCCCATCGTAGCGCAGAGTTAGCCGTATTGCTGCCGGCGCGGTTGGTGGATCTTCGCGTGCGGGAAGGGGAGTTGGTTTCGCACGGCCAAGTGCTGGCCGTGCTGGACGACGGTGTGCAACAACTGCGCACCGAGATTGCCCGGGCTGCGGCTGCATCCACCATTGGTATGGACCTGGCCCGAGTGGAGATGCAAAGGACGGCGCGGGACCGCGAGCAGTTGCAGGCGCTGATCGGTGGTGATTTTGCGACCGACAAGGAGTTTCAAGACGCCCAATCGCTTGCGGAAACCGCCCGCTTGAAGTTCGAGGAAGCGAATCTGCTGCACAAAAAGGCGGTGAGAGAAAAAGAGCGTGAGGAGTTGTTGCTGGCACGGTTGCACGTGGCGGCGCCGTTCGCCGGGTACGTGGCTGAAATTTACCGAGACCTGGGCGAAACGGTTGAAGACAGCTTGCCGCTCTTACGCCTGGTGCAGCTCGACCCGTTGGAGGTGGTGCTGGACTGTCCGTTGGAACTGACGAATCAGGTGCGCGAAGGCGTCACCGTCGATGTGGTGCTGGCTGGGCCCGTGAAATCAAAGCGACGGGGGCAGGTCTATTTTGCCAGCCGCGTAGCCGACCCAGCCAGCCAGACGTTCAAAGTCAAGCTGCTGGTGGACAATCCCGATGCCCGCTGGATGGCCGGCGTGAAGGTGGTCGTGGATTTTGGAACAGCGGCGTTGTCGTCCGAGCAAGCACCGAGGCCGGACTCGGCCCACGCCGCTGGCAGCGTGCCCGTCGATGGTGCGGGCCTGGTCCAAGGACAAGCAACCGATGTTCGATGAACTTGCCGGTGATGCAGAGCAGTTCTCCAAGGAGGTCGCGTTCGACCTGATGCAGGAGCTGGAGCAGAACACGCCGGACGAGCTGCGCAGTCAGAGAGCCCACTTTCGCATGGCCATCAAGGCCGGTGTGACCCTACAGGCCGGCAACGCAAGCGACATGCTGAAGTTCAAGGTCCAGGGCGTCACGGGTGATGTTTCAGAAGGTGGACTGGGGGCGCTCTTTCCGCTGCCGCCAAGAGTGGGCGACGTGTACCGGCTAGAGTTTGACCAAGCTCAACTACCCTTGCCGATGACTTTTGCGCGGTGCGTGCGCTGCGTTCTGGTTCGAGAAGGCGCCTATGAGGGTGGCTTTCGATTCTTTGCTCCGATCTTCTTGCCTGAAAAGATGGCCGGCAGCCTTGGCAAGGGGTCCGGCGTCTAAACCATTCCGCGAGGCTGGGGGTGTCCACACTTTCTATTGCCCAAAGGGACGCGACGCAGCAGGCCGCATCGGCTGCGCCGGTTAGCCTGCGCGATCTAACCGGTACGATCATTAAACTGGCCACCCAATCGTATTCGCTCGGCGCGTATTGGGGCGAGGTCCTGGAAGTGCTGAGCCGGGCCTTTGCCAGCCCTTATGCCGCGGTCTCGTTGCGCCACGGTTCGGAGGTCATCGAGCAGGACCAGCACCAGGGGGCCACAGACACAGGATTCTGGAAGGCTGCGGTGCAGGCCTATTTGACGGACTCGCTGACCCGGCCGACCTCCCGGGCCAAGTTGTTCCATCCCAGAATTGGTGACGCCAAAGTGGCGTTCCTGGCCGTGCCTGTTCCGGGCGGTGGATCGGAAAGCTGTGGCGTGTTGGCCATGGTGGTGGCCCGACAGGGGACGGCGGATACAGCCCTGAAGTTGACGGCGCTGGAGTCGCTGGTGTGCCTGGCCTCAAGCATCCGCATCGCCTCCGATGCCAATCGAGCAGCCCCGGGGCAAACCGACCCGGCGGCGGCGGGCCAGGCCTTGTCGCGGGCCTCGGGGTATCGCGAACCGGAGGAGTTGGCTTTTGCCATCACCAACAACCTGCGCAACAAACTCGGCTGTGAGCAGGTGGCTTTGGGCATGGTCCACCGCAGACGCGTGCGTGTGATTTCCATCTCCGGGTTGGACAACGTCGCCAAGCAGAGCAACGGCGTGGTGTGCCTGCGGGCAGCCATGGAGGAATGTCTGGACCGAGGTGAAGCGATCGCCTGCCAAGATGAACAGGCCTGGAAAGAAGAGGGACTAAAGACCGGGCATCGGCTGCACAAACAATGGCGGGCTCAAGCCGGGGGGGACAACGTCGCCTCAATTCCGCTGCAAAGAGATGAGAAAACCGTGGCGGTGGTGAGCCTGCGCACTCGGAACAACAATGCCTTCGGGCGGGAGCAACTGGAGAAGATTCGCAACCACGTCGAGCCCTATGCGCCGGCCTTGTTGCTGTTGGGCGAAGCTCGAAGGGGTGTCTTGGCCCACCTGCGCGATACGCTTGCAGATCAGATTCAATCGCTGGCCAGACCCGGCGCCAAAGGCCGAAAGATCGCGGCGGCCATGGTCGGGCTGCTGTCAACCTGGATGGTGTTCGGCACGATGAACTATGAGTTGACCGTGCCGGGTGTGGTCAAACCCTCGCAAACCCGGAACATCACGGCACCGTTCGAGGCGGTTCTTGCAACAGCGGCGGTTGTGCAAGGAGACCGAGTTCAGGCGGGTGACGTGCTTTGCACGCTGGATCACCGAGAGTTGGACCAACAGCAGGCCGAGTTGCTGGCCGAGATCCAGGTCCAGGAGCGGCACAAGGACCAGGCTCTGGCCCGCGACGACCCGGTGGGATTTCAATTGGCGCTGGCCGAACAGAAACTGACCAAGGCCAGGCTACAGATAGTCAATGATCGCATTGTCAAGTGCAGTGTCGTGGCACCGATCGACGGGATTGTGGTCAACGGTGACCTGCGCAAGCGGCCCGGCGGTGTGGTGATGATGGGTGAGCCCCTTTTTGAGATTGCTCCGCTGGATAAATGGCGTTTGGAACTGGCAGTGCCCGAGGCTGACGTGGACGATCTGACCGTTACGTTGGCCGGGACGTTCGCCGCCCGGGCCCGTCCGGAACAGTCGCAGGCGTTTCGGATTGAGCGCATCAAGCCGCTGGCGGAACTGCGCCAGGGGGCCAACGTGTGTGTGGCGGAGGCGGCTGCGGACCTATCGGCCCAATGGATGCGCCCGGGGATGGAGGGCATCGCCAAAATCGAGGTGGGGCGACGGCGGGTCTGGTGGGTTCTGTTGCACCGCTCGATCGACTACTTGAACCTGAATCTTTGGTGATCCGCGTGGCTGAGGCATCCAAGCAAAAGGAAACCGGTACCCCGTCTCTGGCGGCCAGGCTTGGCCAGGTCCGCGCCGGAATCCGCCAGGACCTGGAGGTGACCCGCCACCTGTTTCGCGGTCAGCCGGCCTACGTGGTCCGCGACCCCATGACCTTTCAGAGTCACCGGCTGAGCCCTTCGGATTACGAAATCTTCGTGTCCCTCGTCGAGGACAAGGAGCTGGGCGAAATCTTCGCGGAGATGGTGGATGCGGGGCGATTGGCCGCCGACGACGAAGAGTCTTTCTATCAATTCATCTTCAACCTCCATCAGTTGAATTTCTTGAATCTACCGTTCTCCAACGAAAAGCTGCTGTATCGGCGCCATGTGCGTCAAAAGCAGAGCCGCCGCCGGCAGAAGATCCTCGGATTCCTGTTCCTTAGAATACCATTGGTCAACCCGGACGCATTCCTGGAGCGGACGCTGGACATTGGCCGGCAACTATTCAGCCGTTGGTTTTTTGCCTGTTGGGTGTGTTTGATGATGGCAGCCGGCTACGTGGGTTGGGTCAACTTTCCTGACCTGACCCAGCCGATCCAGGGCGTGCTGATGGCCGGCAACCTGCCTCTGATGTGGCTGACCCTGGTAGGGCTGAAGGTCATTCACGAGTTGGGGCACGCCTACGCTTGCAAGCATTACGGCGGGTATGTTCCGGAGATGGGCGCCTTTCTGATCGTGTTTACGCCCTGCGCCTACGTCGATGCCACGGCCTGTTGGGGGTTTACGCGGCGGCGCGACCGATTGGTCGTTTGTCTGGCGGGTATGTACGTAGAAAGCGTGGCGGCGGCCTTGGCCTTGTTCGCTTGGGCGCTGTCGGCTCCAGGACTGGTTCGAGACTTGGCCTACAACGTCATCGTGTTGGCTGGTATCGTGACGGTGCTGTTCAACATCAATCCGCTAATGCGTTTCGATGGCTATTACGTGCTGACCGATTTGGTGGAGGTGCCCAACCTGCGGGCCAAGGCGTCGCGGTTCTTGGCAGGCCTGGCCAAGCGGGCCCTGCTTTCGATTCAGGTGCCGCCCACTCCCGGCGGGTTCCGCTTGCGGGCCTTGCTGTTCGGCTTCGGAACGTGCGCCTTTTGTTATCGCCTTTTGATTATGGTGAGCATCTCAGCGCTACTGGCCTTGAAAATCCCGATCATCGGGTTGGGTGTGGCCGGCCTGGTGCTGGGTATGACCGTGTATGGCATGGTGGTTCGGCTGGTCAAGTATCTTTGGCACTCCGAGGAGACGGCGCCGGTTCGCGTGCGGGCCGTGGCGCTGAGCCTGGTGGTCCTGACCCTGGTGCCGGCTGGGCTGCTGTTTGCGCCCATGCCGATTGCGGTTCGGGCCGATGGTGTACTGGGTCAAGCCCAGGAGCGGGTGGTGCGGACGGGCGCGGACGGGTTTGTGGCGCGGATCGACTGTCAGCCCGGGGACCGGGTATCGGCCGGCCAGGTCCTGGCCCAACTGGAGCATGATGCCTATGCGGAGCGTGTCGCCCGGGCCCAGGCCCTGGTGGATGCCGCAGATATCCGAAGCGTAGCCTTTGCCCCGACCGATCCGGCCCGGGCCCAACAAGAGAAAATTCAGGGCGATATTGGCCGACGGCTCTTGGCCATGCAGCGCCGCAAGGTGGCAGAGCTTACCGTCCGTACCGACGTGCAGGGTATGATTATTGACGCGCTCGGGCCCACCGAAACGGGCCTGTTCTTGCGAAAAGGTCAACCCGTGGCCACCGTGGCATCGGGGGATTGGCAGTTGCGGGTGCTGTTGAGCGAGCAGGAAATGGCTGACGCTCAGCCGACCGAGGGCGACGAAGTTGAAGTTCGATCGCGGTCGGTGCCGGGCCGAACGTGGCGCGGGGTGGTGGAACGGGTCGCCCCTGCTGGATTCAATAGCGTGGACCTTCTACCATTGACTCACGTCGGAGGCGGGCAAATCGCGGTCGATCCGCAAACCCAGCGGACGCAACAGCCCTATTTCGAGGTGGAGATCAAGGTCGAGGCGGATGAGCCCGCGTCTTTCTTGCACGGAGCCACCTGTCGGGTGAGGTTCCCGGCCGGTTATGATACGATCGGTCGGCGGGCGGTGCGAAAAGTCATCCGGTTCGTGAACCGGGTTTCGCAGGGCTGATCGGCCATGCGTGGACGCCGGATTCCGAAGCGCTAAGCCTTGCGACCAAAGTCGGTCGATGCTATGAGGAGGTCGATGGGAGTCCTGGCTGGGAGGCGGTTTTCAATGCGACTGGGTTCGATTGTCAGAGCGTGGGGCTGTCTTGGTTTGATCGTCACCGGGTGCGCGTTGGGCGGCTGCGGCGTCTTGGCAGCGGAGCGCTCCAGCTTTTCGAATCAGGCCGCCACCAGCGAGGGCCTGCAAATCTTCGTCGAAGACATCGAAGAGATCGTGGACGACACGCAGCTTACCGCTGACGAACAGCGGCAGGCCCTTCGCGACCTGGGGATAGAAGACGAGGATCTCATCGAGGTCCTGCTGACCCTGCCGTAGTTGCCTTTCTTTGCAGAAGCGCGCCGGGCGCGCCCTAAGCTTGACATCATCTCCGGGCCTTCTAGCATGGATTAGGACGTTGCGCGAGTCGCGTCGCGCAATGGTGGATAGGCCTATGTTTGCGGGAATCGTGGAATGTACCGGGACGGTGGCATCACTGCGGGTAACCCCGGGGGGGCGACGTCTGGCCGTCGAGTCCGGTAACGTGTCTGAGGGTGCGGTGTGCGGGGCCAGCATCGCGGTGGACGGCGTGTGCCTAACCGTAGCCCGAATCGATGGAACGCGACTCGAATTCGACGTGATCACTGAATCGCTGGACCGCTCGACGTTGGGCAGCCTCGAAGTCTCTGACCGGGTGAATCTGGAACGGTCGCTGCGCACGGGGGATCGCATCGACGGGCACTTCGTGCAAGGTCATGTGGACGGCACGGCCACGCTGTCCCGCAAGCAAGTTTCGCAGCGCCAATGGGTGTTGTGGTTTCGAGCGACACCCCAGGTTATGCGCTACATCATCCCCAAGGGGTCGGTGGCTGTCAGTGGCGTGTCACTGACCGTAGCGGCCGTGGCCGGTGCGGAGTTTTCCGTGGCCTTGATTCCCACCACGTTGGATCGAACCACGCTGGGATCGCTGGAAGCGGGTCACCCCGTCAACATCGAGACGGACATTCTGGTGCGGACCATCGTCCATACCTTAGACGCCATAGGCACCGATTCGGGTTTGAGCGCCGCGAAGCTGAAAGCGCACGGTTACCTGTGAGCGCCACCCGCGACGAAGGCGCGGGGCGGGCACCCGGCACGGACCGGCCGGCCAAGCCGTTGATCGCCATCACCATGGGCGACCCAGCCGGGATCGGCCCGGAGGTAATCGTCAAGGCCTTGGCGGATCCAGCCTTGCGTGCCAAAGCGCGCTTCGTCATCTACGGCCTGCACGAACTGCTGTCCTACGCAGCGGACGGGGCTGAGGTCAACCCGTTCTGGTTTCGTCATCCGCACGAAGACGTCAATCGAATCGACACGGGTGTGGTGGTGGCCGATTTTGATGAATACGCCACGCTAGGGCCCGGTTTGCGCCGGCCGACGGCCGAGGGCGGGCACGCCTCCTTGCGGTTTGTGGATGAAGCCATAGCGGCCTGTCGCAACGGTTTCGCCGACGCGATGGTCACCGGGCCGATTCACAAGATTAGTTGGAAAATGGCTGGGTGTGCCCAGCCGGGTCACACGGAGTATTTGGCCCAGGCCTTCAAGGTCCGGCGGGTGACCATGATGTTTGCCGGCGGCCCGATGCGGGTGGCTCTGGCCAGCGCCCACGTGGCGCTGTTCGAGCTGAGCAACAGCTTTACGATCGGTCGGGTGTTCCAACCCATCGATCACTTGGACGCCGCCCTGCGGCAATGGTTCGGCATCGAACAGCCGCGTATCGCGGTGGCGGGGTTGAATCCCCATGCGGGCGAAGAGGGCCGATTCGGCGATGAAGAGTCGCGCATCATCGAGCCGGCCATTCTCATGGCCCGGGAGGCCGGCGTCTTGGCTGAGGGCCCTTATCCGGCTGACACCTTGTTTTACCGGCATGCCCACGGCGCTTTTGACGGTGTCGTGGCAATGTATCACGATCAGGGGTTGATTCCCATCAAGCTGTTGGCCTTCGACCGCTCGGTGAACCTGACGCTGGGTCTGCCCATCATCCGGACGAGCGTGGACCACGGGACGGCTTTTGACATCGTGGGTTCCAACCAGGCCAATGAAGGCAGCATGAAGTCAGCCATCGAGCTGGCCATACGGTTGGCGTCCCGAAGGCAGCAAGCTAACTGGGACCGGCGAGCCTCCGTCGGGCCGGTGAGCCCCGCCCTGTCGGCCGATCCACTTCCACCGACCTCCGACTGATCGCTCCCTTTTACGGTTCTTGCGCGATGCAGGCAGGTGAATCACCTGCCCTACGTCGTTGTTCGTCCGCGCGGTATACTGCCGCGAGTGGGTGACTGCTTTGGCTGGAGGATAACCATGTCGACGTCGTGGATGGCTTTGGGTGGGTTGGTTGTGGCTGGGCTGTCGCTGGGCGCCTCGTTCGCCCGAGCGGGGGATCGGATCACCGGGCGGGATTTTGCGACGCGAAGTGAAGTGATCGCCCGTCACGGCATGGCTGCGACCAGTCAGCCGTTGGCCACGCAGGTGGCACTGGACATTCTCAAAGCCGGCGGCAGCGCGGTCGATGCCGCCATTGCAGCCAATGCCGTGCTGGGGTTGGTAGAACCGACGAGTAACGGCATCGGGGGCGATTTGTTCGCCATCGTCTGGGACGCCAAGACCCATCGGCTCTATGGACTCAACGCCAGCGGACGGGCACCGGCGGGGCTTTCATTGAAGCATCTGCTGGAGGAGGACATCGAGTATTTGCCCTACTACGGCCCGCTTCCGATCACGGTGCCCGGATGCGTGGATGGCTGGTTCGAGCTGCACGGCAAGTTCGGCAAGCTGCCCATGAGTCAGATTCTGGCACCGGCCGTTCGTTACGCACGGGAAGGATTCCCGGTCACTGAATTGATCGCGTTCTACTGGAATCTGGGCGGCCGGCAACGCAAAGACTTCCCGGGATTCGCCGAGACATTTCTGCCCAACGGCAAAGCACCGGCCAAGGGTGAAATCTTCCGAAACCGTGCCTTGGCGAACACGCTGGAACGCATAGGCAAAGAGGGACGTGACGTGTTTTATGAGGGTGCGCTGGCCGAGGTGATGGACGCCTTTTGCCGGCGGACGGGGTGTTTCTTGCGAAAAGAGGATTTGGCCGCCCACACCTCCACTTGGGTTGAGCCGGTTTCGACCAACTATCGGGGTTACGACGTCTGGGAGCTGCCGCCCAACGGACAGGGCATCGCCGCGTTACAGATGCTAAACATCCTGGAGCCCTATGACCTGGCAGCCATGGGGCACAACAGTGCCGCCTATTTACATCATCTGATCGAAGCCAAGAAGCTGGCCTATGAAGACCGGGCCCGGTTCTACGCCGATCCAGCCTTTGTCCAAGTGCCGGTCTCGACGTTGATTGGCAAGGATTACGCAGCCCGGCGCCGAAAGCTGCTGGACCCCAAGCGGGCCGCTCGAAGTTATCCGCCCGGGATGATCGAGGCGGACGGCAAGCTGCGCCGGGGCGATACCATTTATCTGACGGTGGCCGATGCCGACCGAAACATGGTCTCGCTGATTCAGAGCAACTACGCCGGGTTCGGTTCGGGGCTTTGTCCGGACGGGTTGGGGTTTGGCTTTCAGGATCGCGGGGCGCTGTTCTGTTTGCAGGAGGGTCATGCCAACGTCTACGCCCCCGGCAAGCGCCCTTTCCATACGATTATCCCGGCCTTTGTGACCAAAGACGGCAAGCCGTGGATGAGTTTCGGCGTCATGGGCGGCGACATGCAGCCCCAGGGACACGTTCAAGTGTTGTGCAACCTGATCGATTTCGGCATGAACCTGCAAGAGGCCGGCGACGCCGCCCGCTTCCATCATATCCTATCATCTGAGCCCACCGGGCAAGTCATGACCGACGGCGGCAAGGTCAACCTGGAAAGCGGCATCGGCGAGTCGGTCCGCCGAACGCTGGCCTCTATGGGCCATCACATTCAAGACAATCGAGGCGGCTACGGTGGCTACCAGGCCATCCGCTACGACGCCGAAAACGACGTGTACTACGGGGCCAGCGAGTCGCGCAAGGACGGCCAAGCGGCGGGGTATTGAGAGAGGCTAGGCAACAAGGCAACAAGGCAACAAAGCGACGACACACCGTTCAATCGAACACCACGGTCTTGTTTTGGCTGACCAGGATTTTGTCCTGCACGTGCAATCGGACGGCGTAGGCCAAAACGATGCGCTCCAGGTCCCGGCCCTTGCGCACCAGGTCTTCGACCGTATCGCGGTGACCCACGGTGGCAGTCGCCTGGGCGATGATAGGGCCGGCGTCCAGGTCAGCGGTGGCGTAATGGCTGGTGGCCCCGATGATCTTGACGCCTCGTTCAAAAGCCTGGTGATAAGGGCGAGGCCCGGCAAAGGCGGGCAGGAAGCTGTGGTGGATGTTGATGATCCGCTCCGGGAATCGCTCGACGAATTCGGGTGCCAGAATTTGCATGTACCGGGCCAGAACGACGAAGTCCACGGAGGCATCGTCCAGCAGGTGGGCCAAGCGGTTTTCCTGCTGCGGTTTATTGTCGGGCGTGATGGGCAGGTGATGAAAGGGCAGGCCCGCAGCGGTGACAGGGTCTCGGGCGGCCTGATGGTTGCCGGCGACGAAGGCGATGTCAGCCGGGATTTCGCCGCTTCGACACCGCCATAGCAGGTCCGCGAGGCAGTGGTCCTGTTTGCTGACCAGGATGGCCATGCGCTTGGTGCGGTCGCCCCAATGGATTCGCCAGGCCATGGCGTGTTGCTTGGCCACGGGTCGCCAGGCGTCGTCGAAGGTCTGGGGGCTCAGGTCGAATCCACCCAATTCGATTTCCACACGCATGAAGAATTGACCCAGTTGGGGGTCGGTATGCTGGTCAGCCTCGAGGATGTTGCCGCGGTGCCGGGCCACGAAGCCGGCCACGGCGGCGATGATGCCCGGGGTGTCGGGACAGCAGATCAGCAATCTGGCGGTAGGGGGCGGCATGGTTCACTCGAGCGACTTGAGCGGCATCTGATGAACGGGCCCAGCGTATCCGTGATGGGCGTGCCTGACCAGTGCGGGTAGTAGGCGCCGCAAACGCTCAGGTCGGTGGGCGTCGCCGGTCACAGGCCGACGGTGGCCATCGGCCTGGCAACCGGATCGATGTTTTCGAGTTGTCCGCTGACGATCTCGACGAGCGCATCGACCGCCTCGGGGTTGAGTTGAGTACCCTGGCACCGTCGGATTTCGTCGATGGCCGATTGCGGGTCGCAGCCTTTTCGATAGGGCCGATCGGTGGTGAGGGCGTCATAGGTGTCAGCCACCGCGATCAGGGAGGAGGCCAGGGGGACTTCATCGCCGCGCAATTCGCTGGGGTAGCCCAAGCCGTCGTGGCGTTCGTGGTGATGTCGGATGGCCAGGGCGACCCGCTCCAACCCCGGTATGTGTCCGACAATGGCTGCGCCAATCTCAGCGTGTTCGGTGACCTTGGCCCGTTCAGCCGCGGTGAGATTGCCGGGCTTGGAGAGAATCGCATCGGGGATGCCGATCTTGCCGATGTCGTGCATCAGGCCGGCCAGTTCGATCTCTCGAAGTTCAGCCTGGTCGACCACTCCCAGCTTCCGGGCGGTGGCCACACACAGTTTCGAGACCCGGCCCGCATGGTCGTGGGTATAGTGATCCTTGGCATCGATGGCTGAGACCAGGGCGTGAATGGTGCTGAGCATCTGGCGGTTGACTTCGGTGTGCAGGCGGCAATTCAGCAGGGCAGAGGCCCCCATGGCGGACAGGCCTTGCAGAAGTTTGTGATCCCGGGCGGTGAATTCAGAGCCGTCTTTTCGTTCGGTGACCGTAATCATGCCCAGCGCTTCGCCGCGGGCTTTGAGGGGCACGCGAACGACGGCGAAAGAGTTGGAATCATACTGACCTTTGGACAGGGCAGCCAGATCGGGGTAATCGGCAATGTGGTTCACCACCAACGGGTCATGCAGGTCGAGCGACTTGCTGGCGACGCTGCCGGAAACAGACATTTCAGACCCGATCGCGTCGGGGGGAAGACCGACCGAAGCTAGCACCCGGTACTTTTCTTTCTTCTCATCGAGCACCAGAAGCGACACACGGCGGCATCCCAGCGTTCGGGCGGCTTCAGCGACCAACCCCCGACCAATTTCCGCCGGGTCAACTTTGGTGGCGATGGTGGACAACAGCGTGTATAGCAGGTTGAGTTCCTCGTACCCGGTGGACAGGGCATCGGCCAAGTCGCTGACCGCCATCTCCCGGTCGAGCATGTGCTCGAGCAGATTGACCATGCAATGGGCCACCTTATCCGTGGCTTCGCTGGGTGGACCGGTCGGTTCCACGCTTCCGACCTTCTGGCCGCGATAGAGAACAGGGATTTGCCGGTTGCTGTTCCGGTGCAGGTCTGCAGGTTGGGCTTCTTCGGGATCCGCAATAATCAGGTCCACGCCGGCCAGGCGGGCCAGGTCCTCCAGGCTCTGCCGACAGGGACCCTGGCGCAGGTGATCGGCAAGTAGGTCCGGGCTTATGATGTGGAGCTGGCTTGCGGACACGCTTTGTCCTCCAAGGTAGAGGCAACCAGTTGGCGGAGTTGATTGGGCACAAAAGGCTTGGCGACCACGGTGGCGCCCCACATCTCTTTGGCCATGGCGGCGTCCTGGGCCTGGCCTTTGGCGGTCAAGATGATGATGGGCAGGTTCGCGGTGGGCAGGGCGGCCCGCAAGGTGGAGACCACCTCCAGGCCGCTCAACCCGGGCATCATGATATCGACGATCAGCAGGTCGGGCTTGTTCTCGCGAACCGCTTTGAGCGCCTCGGCACCGCAGTGGGTGACCACGATTTCCCGACCCGGACCGCGAAGTAGGTAGCGCAGCCCTTCCACGATATGCGGTTCGTCGTCGCAGACGATGATTCGTTTCATAGCGCGTGACTCTCCCTTTGAGCGGTCAGGTTTTGCATGACCACGTCCAGGATTTCCTGTTCCTCGCCGGTGCGATAGCCCACAATCAGGGCTTGGAACTCGTCGTCGAAGTGGTGTTCCCCCTCACCCAGGGCGTCGCTCAGCACAATGAGGTCGGGCCGGTCTTCGGCGTGGGCGTCGAACGACTCCGACGAGCGACCGCCGAGTGATTCATCCGCAACCAAGATGATGTGCCCGCCGTAGTCTTTGGCCAGTTGGGCCGCTTCGTCGTAGCTTTCGGCGAGCATGGGCAGATGTCCCGAGTCGGTGAGCAGGGCCGTCAAACGCTGACAATCGACCTGCGGAGACTGGACCAAGATTATGGTCAGCCCAACGGTCGTGCGTCGTCTGCTGACCGTCTTGACCGCCTGGACAAGTTGCTCCCTGGACACCGGGCGACGCAGAAACATGTCCACGCCGCGGCGTTGAAACATCTGATCGTCGCCTTCGTAGCTGTGTATGATGGTACGGAAGTCGCGATTCGGCACGCGGCTCAGCGCATCCAACAACTCTTCTCCACCGATGTCCGGCAGCGCGACGTCGGTGACCACCACATCGGCGTCCTCTGATTTGAGAAGCTGCAACAGCCGTTGACCGCAGTAGGTTCCGCGGACCTCAAAGCCCTCGGCATGAAGGGCTTGTTCCATGGTGGCTAGCAAGTCGGAATCTGAGTCGCAGACCAAGACCCGTGGAATGGTCGGCGATGCATCGGGACGGTCTTTCTTCTCCGCCCGGCGCCCTTCAACGGGCAAAGCCACAAAAAAGGCTGAGCCCCTACCGACGGTGCTGTCCACCCAGGTTCTACCTCCGTGGGCTTCGACGATTTTTCTAACGATGTGCAGGCCCAACCCCACGCCGGCGATTTCGCAAATATTGGGGTCGCCCAATTGGCTGAAACGGTCGAAAATCTGATCCCACTTGTCGCGCGGAATGCCCGGCCCGTTGTCGGCGACACAGATGACGACCTCGCCGGACCGCGCCTCAGCCGAGACGTGGACCTTGCCGCCCTTCTGCGTGTATTTCAGGGCATTGGAAATCAGGTTGTTAATCACCTGGGCCATCTTGTCGGCGTCGGCTTCGACCTTGGGCAAAGTTTCGGGGCACTCCAAGGTCAAGGTCATGGACTTGCCTCGGGCCATGGGAGCGTAGACCGGCACGCAAGAGCGGATCGTAGAAGAAATGTCTTGAGCAGTCAGCTCGAATTTTACACGATCCGACTCCAGGCGCTGGACTTCAAGCAGGTCGTCCACCAGGCGTGACAGGCGGTTGCACTCTTCGCAGATGATGTTGACGAAGTTTTGTTGGTCCTCTCTGGACAACGTTTCCAGATCGTCCCGGAGCATCTGCCCATAGAGTACCATGGATGTCAGCGGCGTGCGCAAATCGTGTGAAACGATGGATAGAAAGTTGGTCTTGATGCGGGACAACTCTTCGAGGTGTTCGCGCTGCACGCGTTCGTCCTGGGATCGCTTGCGCCACTGAGCGTTGAGCCCGTGGAAGGCCCGGCTCAAGGCGGCAAGCTCTCGAGAGGGGGCCCCGATAAGAGGATTGGGAACCTCTTGGCCCACAGTCATGTCCCGCAAAGCGGTCTGCAGCGTGGCGATAAAGTGGATCTCTTTGCGAATGATGAGCCATCCACAGATGGACCCCAAGACCAAGCCGCCGACCGCGCCGATGACTGATGCCATGGCCTGGCCCAGCGAGATCGCCAGCGTGTCGTGGAAAAGGTAGCTTCCGACCAGGGCGGTGCCGCAAGCGACCGCACCGGCCTGCGTGCATTTGGACCGCAGTGAGGGCAGCGAGTCGGGCGCAACGCTGAGGCGTGCGCCGCCCTTTGCCTCGGCGTGCTCGTCGCCGGATTCCTTACCGGACGCGTCGTCGGTCTCCGCGTCGGGGGGCGACGGATTGTGATAGGCGATGCCGATTAGGTGCCCCCGAATCCCCAGCGTGCAATGGGTCACCCGGCCGGTGATCCAAACGGGCTCGCCCTCCTCGGCGCAATCGCGGACGTAGACGGTGCTTTTGACAGGCAAGGGTTGCTTGGACCAGACGCCCAAACCGCCCCCGCTGATGTCGTGCAGGGCGGCATCCCAACATGCCGAGGGATCGTCCGGATCGACGGAGACCTCGACCACCATGCCGAGGTTGTAGCGTACCCAGTTGCGTTTACCGGAATAGACGTCCGCTTTGCCTTGCCGCCGGGCCCGACCCAACAACTCGGGAGTTTGAGATGTTTGTAATGTCCTGGACAAGAAAGCGTCCCTTGAAGTACCTGCAGTACCGACAAACCCGCCTCGGCGGCTCTCGGGCCGGTCTTCCGGT
>JBHHVM010000020.1:0-16864 GCA_046754265.1 Phycisphaerae bacterium | reverse complement strand
CATGGTGACCGTGGGGGCGTTCGGCCCCGAGGCGGTGCTGGACCCGAGGGGGCAAGTGCGCTTCATCGGCAGGGGCGGGCAGCGGCAACAACTGGCCCATCACTACAGCCAAGCGGTGGTCGATCTGCAGAATCGGCCCGAATGCAAGTACAACCTGACCAACGACAACGTGGAATACAACGTCGATCAACAGGGCAAGCGGTTCCCGGTGTGGTCCATGCTGGTCCACGTGCCCAAGGAAGACGGGGCATGGTAGATGATCCTCCGGTCATTCTGGTGGCCACTCAAAACCCCGGCAAGCTGAGCGAGGTTCAGGCCATTCTCGGCGAGTTAGGCGTGAGCTTTGTGACGCTGGCGAGTTTTGAACGGCTTGCCGAGGCGGTGGAGGACGGGGAGACGTTCCTGGCCAATGCGGAGGCGAAGGCACGCCATTACAGCGAATTGACCGGCAAGTGGGCCTTGGCGGACGATTCCGGGCTGGAGGTCGATGCGTTGGAGGGCGAGCCCGGGGTTCACTCGGCCCGTTATGCCGGGCCTGGTCGCGACGATTCGGCCAACAATGCCAAGCTGGTGGCTGCTTTGGCGGGTGTTCCGCCCGAGGCGCGGACCGCCCGGTTTCGTTGTGCGATGGCTTTGGCGGCTGGGCAGCGTATTGTGGCCACGGCTGAGGGTGTGATTGAAGGGCTGATCGTGGATCGGCCATGCGGCGAGCATGGGTTTGGATATGACCCGCACTTCTTCGTGCCGCAATATCGGGTGACCACGGCCCAAATGTCGCCGGAACAGAAGAACCGGTTGAGCCATCGAGGTCAGGCACTTCGGGCCATCGCCCCTGCGATTCGACGTGGGCTGGCGCAAAAAGGTGCTTGGCTTCAGGGTTGATTGGAATCGCTCCTTCGATGTATTGAGCCTGGGGCCTGCATCGTTATAATCCCTGCCTGCGTTTGGCGCGGTTTCGCATCTCCGGAGGATGGGTTGAATGGCTGATCTATTGGTGCCCAAGCAGATGTTCTTCACCAAGGGTGTCGGCAAGCACCGGCATAATCTGCAATCGTTTGAGGAAGCCCTGCGGCACGCCGGCATTGCTGCTTTCAACCTGGTGCGGGTCAGCAGCATTTTCCCGCCGGGGTGCAAGATCGTCTCGCGCGAACGGGGCCTGGAACAGCTACGGGCCGGGGGCATCGTTCACTGCGTCATGGCTGAGTCGCGCACCAACGAACCGAATCGGCTGGTCTGTGCGGGGATCGGCTTGGCGGTACCCAGAAAGAAGAAAAACACCGACCACGGCTATATCGCCGAGCACCATGGGTATGGCTTGACCACGCGCAAATGCGGCGACCTGGTGGAAGACATGGCGGCGACGATGCTGGCCACGACTCAAGGCATCGAGTTGAACCCGGACAAAGCCTACGACGAACGGCGGGAGATTTACCAGGCCAAGGGGTTGGTGATCAATACGCGGGCCCACGTGCAGACGGCTGAGGGCGACAAGAACGGGCTGTGGACCACGGTGATGGCGGCCGCGGTGTTGATCTGCTAAAGGCAACAAGGCAACGAGGCAACAAGGCAACGAGGCAACGAGGCAACAAGGCAACAAGGCAACAAGGCACTAAGCGCTAGGGCGGCTACGGAGTTTGTTTTCAATGGGATCATCGCACCCGAATCAACCGCCGAATGACTGTCCGGGCCGGGCCGCCTGGCTGGCCGGTCGCCAGATCGAGCCCCTGGTGCTCAAAGGCAACGAGGACCTGGGCGATTTCATCGACAACGTCTTTGGCGGCAGCGGGTTCAACGGCCGGCGCCTGGCCGAGGGGGCCCAGCTTTTCTCCAAGATGATCGCCGATGATGCCACCATCTGCCTGACGTTGGCCGGTGCGATGACACCCATTGGCATGAGCGGCGTGATCATCTCGCTGATCGAGGCGGGGTTCATCGACATGATCGTCTCCACCGGGGCCAATTTGTATCACGACCTGCATCGGCCCTACGACTTCCCCATGGTGCAGGGTCATCATGAGGTGGACGACAACGCCCTGTGTGCAGACGGCGTGGCCCGGATCTACGACGTGTTCATCGGCGAAGACGACACGCTGGTGGCCACCGACGAAGCGATTCTGCGGGCGGTGAAACGAATCGACTATTCGAAGCCGTTTTCGACGGCCAAGCTGCACTTTGAGCTGGGCAACGCGGTGGCCGACGATGCGCCCCATCCTGAAAAATCGTTGGTGGTCGCAGCCGCCAAGCACGAGGTGCCCATCTACACCTCCTCGCCGGGGGATTCCTCCATCGGCATGAACCTGGTGCTGCCTTACCTGTTCGACCAGCCGGTGGCGTTGAATCCCATCTTGGATATCATCGAAACGACCGCGGTGGTGCGCGACGCGGACAAGAACGGCGTGGTGGAGATCGGGGGGGGGTCGCCCAAGAATTTCTATCTTCAAACCCAGCCGGTACTGCACCAGATGCTCAACGACCCGTCCAAAGGGGGGCACGATTATTTTCTGCAACTGACCACCGACGCGCCGCACTGGGGTGGGCTTTCCGGGGCCACCCCCGCCGAGGCCAAGAGTTGGGGCAAGATCAAGGACGCCCGGCTCAACAACGTGGTGGTCTATTCCTGTGCCTCGATCAGTCTGCCGTTGATCGCTCAATATGTGCTGATCCGCAACCAGCCCCGCAAGCAGCGCCGGTTGATGGGCCGAATGGAGGAGCTGACCGCCAAGCTTCGCGAGGCTGCCCAGGAGACCACCATCTTTCGGGCGGGCAAAACCGGCGTCCGCGGCTTTGCAGACATCTGGGACGAAGCCCCGTCGAGTCGGTAGGCGTGCCAACTGGGCCAGGCGCCTTAGCGAAAAAAAGAGCCGCGGGTTTCAACCCGCGCGGGCGGCGGCGCAGGTTGGAACTCGCGGCAGGTGTTGTATCTCGCGTCACCGGCGAGATTGTTTCGGGGCGACTACCCCGCGTCGACGCGGGTGTGAACGATCTCCATGCTCTTGAACTTCTTGCCGTCGGGCGTCATGCCGTACATTTCCATGATGTAGCGGTCGGGGCTTTCGATGCGATAGACGGTGGTGGCTTCGGTTTCTTTGCCGGTCATGGGGTCCAAGAAGGTGTTGTGCAAAGTGATGACCTTGCCGCTGCCGTCACAGGTGCCCTCGGCGACCCAGGTCATGGTGCCCATGTTGTCGATCCAGACGGCCGTGTATTTTTGCTTCATGTTGTCGTAGCCGAGAATGCCCATACCCTCGAAGGACATGCCCATCATGCCCTCGCCGTTGAAGTTTTGAAGCAAGTAGCGCCCCCCCATGACCATCTTTCCGGTACTGTCGCTCTCGGTTTCCTGCCAGGGCTGTTCGGGGCCCATCCTGAACTTGGTGTCGGCTTTCCATTTGCCAGCCATGGCTTGAAGGTGCTGATGGTGCTCGCCCGGAGTCATGCTCTTCATCCACATGGCCATTTGAGCGGCCTGCTCGGGGCTCATTCCCTGATCGTGGCCGTGGCCGGCGTGTTCGCCGTGTCCTTCGCCTGGGCCGTGGCCGTGGCCGGCATGCTCATCTTGTCCGTAGCCCTGGCCTTTTGACTTGTCCTTACCCTTGCCTTCCTGGCCCGTTGCCGGGCTTAGAAAGAACCCCGCTACGACAATGGCCAACCCGACCGTCCAGATTCCTCGGCTATTCATTGCTATGCTCCTATAGGTTTTAGAGAAATGCCCATGCATTTGGCTGCGGTGCAATCATGCCCTAGCAGCCTCGCCCGACCCAAAACCTAAGTGTGGGCCGATGGGACGATGTTGTCAATATGCGCCCCAAAGGTGGGCGCTGTTTGAGCCGGCGAACCAGAAGACGGCTTCTGCTAGGGTTGGGCGTCGGTTGCAGGGCGTGGGTGCCCGGTGATGCGTTGGAGTGCTTCGGCGGCAAACTGCCCCACGGTTCTTGGGCTGGGCTGTTCCAGCGCCAGGTCGGGGCGCAGCGTGCCGATGGCCCGGGCTGCGGACCGTTGTGATGCAGTGGTGCCCGCATAGAGTGTCGGATCGTCAAGACAGGCGGTCAGCACCTCCGTGGCCTTTCCGGCACCCAACTCGCCCAGGCATTCAATGGCTTGAACGCGCACGGCCGTCCGTTTGTCGTGCCGCACTTGCTGAATGAGAATCTCGATGGCTTGGTCGGACCCGACGGACGCCAGGGACGCGGCCGCCGCACAGGCCACCGTCTGGTCGGGCGATTGGGCCAGACTCTTTAGGGCGGACACGTTTTTGCGCCGTCCCAGCGTTAGGACCGCCTGTTCGCGAAGGTCGGCGTCGGCATCGCCCGTCGCTTCGACGAGCAAGGCCCCGGCCTCGTCCGAGGGCGCGTGCTGCAAGATGACCAGACCGTAGGAGCGCACGGCGGCATCTTCGTGCCGCAACAAGGCACTGGCGGCTATGACCGACGGTTCCCCCAGGCTGACCAGCAGGGCCAGGTAGTGGGTCCGCACATCCAATTGCTGAGATCGAGCCAGCCGATAGGCCCACCAGCGTGCCCGAATCTGATTGCGATTGACCATGGCTGCCCCCCAAAGCAGGACCAGGGCGACGATGAACAGGGCCATCCGCCGATCGGCACGTTTCTCGGAAGGGGCGCTCATCGGGGGAATTCCACTATCCATCATAGACACCAGCCAACCGGGCGGACGGGAAGTAGTGGTGAAGAATAGCGTCGAACCGATGGCCGGCCAGGGCCATGCCTAGTGCCCCGATCTGGCACATGCCAGCCCCGTGACCCCAGCCGGCCCCGTCCAGATGGAACCGGAGCGCTTGGCCGGCTTGGTCACGATCCACGCGCACCTCAAAAGCGCTGCTGTACAGAAAACTGTCCGACAGGGCGTTACGGATGGCGTACTCCCCATGAAGGGCGTGGGTAGTCCGGCGGTCGTCGGTCCCGGCAAAAACCAGGTCTAACTCGGTGGCCCGGCCGGAGACGCCCCGGCGCGTCACTTCGATATCGAGGAGTCGCCCCGGGCTGTCGGGAATGGTCTCATTTCGACGCACAACGTCTTCCAGGGCTTCACGCGGATAGCTGACCGTCCACCGAAAAAACCCCCGGCCCGTGTCCACCCGGCCCAGATAGCCGGGCAAGTCCGTTTCGGGAACGCGGGTGGAACTGCAATAGACGTCAACTAGCCCCGGCGACCGCCCGGTCAAATAGTTGGTCAGGCTGGCGTCCAGCGGCAGCAACGACTGGGCCTGTGACTTGGCCGGGGCGTCGACCAAGGCGCTGAGTCCCGTTTTTGGTGTGCCGAAAACGTTTTCCGGCGTTTCGACGATTCCGCCGCACGATTTGGAGTAGTTGGCGTCAACGACGCGATGATCTTCTGTCAGCAATACTTGCCCACTTGTCTCACGCGCCGCCCGGCGGGCCGAATCGTCTTGGCGGGTCAGGCCTTGGAAGCGTTGGCAGCAGTCGTCGTTGCACAGATCAGCGTCCAGGTCGGCGTGCTTGCGTTCGGCTGCTGCCAACGTCCAGGACCGAGCGACCACGCACTGGGCCTTGAGGAATTCGACGGGGCAGCGCCCGCTCATTTCGGACGTCATTACGCCCACGAGGTATTCCTCGATCGGCAGGCGACACGTCAAGACCAAGGCGTCGTCGTGTCGGATCAGCGTCAGCGTTCCGGGCAGGTGTTGGGTGGTCCGTTGCTGCCAGTGAAACCCCCGACCAGCCATGATGTCGTCCACCCGAATGGCAGGCGGGGAACCCGCGTTACCTCCCTGTGGCGGTACGATCTGCCAGGTATGGGCACTGCCCAATTCCTCCGCGCCGATCCGCATCGACACGCCGCCTCCGCTCAGATAGGCCTTCAAATCGACGTTCCGCAGGCGCCGCTTGATATTGCTTTGGCCGCTGACATCGTAGGCTGCATCGGGCAAACCCAATCGTATGGTCGTCGCCCCGTCGATCGGCAACACCACGGCTATGCGGACGTCGGGTTGTTGACAGCGGGAAGGGTTCCAGTCCGCGACGGTGGTCACGTGGACGACTCCAAAACGGCACCGGCCAACGGCCCAGCCCCGCAGGCCACGCAGTCGGTGGAGGGCAGGCCGGTGGCTTGCGCGGCGGCGCGAATGCTCTCGCTGAGCCGGTCGGCGGACTGCCCGAATCCGTTGATGGCTATGCCGATGACCTTCGAGGCGTGCAAAGGTTCCAGGATGGCTTCATGCAAGGCGATCAATCGATCCAGCGGGGGAACGTGGATTTGGCTGTGCCGCATGATTGTTCGTGACGGATCATGGCACAGGATCATCAAGTCCGGTAGGGCACCGTGCATCAGACCCAGCGTGACTGCGGAAAAGCCGGGGTGCAACAGGGCCCCTTGTCCTTCCACCACGATGAATTCACAGCCGGTCTCGTCGGCTTCGGTGACCAGGGCTTCGACCGCCCCAGCGACGAAATCGCTTTTGACCGCGTCGAGTACTTCGCCCCGGCCGGCCACCATCACGCCGGTCTGACCGGTGGCGACGAACTCGGCGCGATGTCCCCGGCGATTCAGCTCAGCCACCAGCTCCAACGCGGTGAGCATCTTGCCCAGGTTGCAGTCGCTGCCCACGGTCAAAATGCGCTTGGCCCGGGTGCGGGCGGCCCGTCCACCGCCCACCGGATACTCGCGGCTGACATCTCGCAGATCGTAAAGGCAGGCCCCGTGCCGGGCGGCGCATTCTACGAGTTGTGCATCGGCGCCCAGCGGCGTGTGCAACCCGTTGATTACGTGCAAACCCGCTTGGACCGCTTCGAGGATCGATGCCCGCCAGGTGGCCGGCAGGACGCCGCCGGGGAAGACGGCCCCGATGGCCAGATGGTCCGGCTCGAACGGCAGGGCGGCTGCAACGCTGTCAACGATTGGCACTCCTCCGCCAACCCCGACCAATTCGGCCAGGTCCTGACCGGCGTGCTCGGCGTCCAGGACAGCCACCACTTCGTCGCGGCAGTAGCGCAGCAGGGCCACGGCCGTCTTGGCGGTAAAGACGTCCAATTGTCCGCCGGTCAACACCAGCACCCTACGTGGGTCCATCGAATCGGTTCCGAGTTGTTCCCGCACGTTACAATTCAAGGTCGGTCCGAGATCCTAGCATAACGTCAAACCGCATGGTACCTGCTGAGGCGATGGGCTAGACTGTTGGGCACCATGGAACTGACCTACGAACGAATCTGCGCCCATACGCGCTATCCCTTTCACATCGCCCGGGCTGGCGCTTCGGTGGAGGGGCGTGACGTCAAGCGCATCATCATGCGCCTCGAGCATGACGGCATCGTCGGCATGGGTGAAGCCGCCCCGGCGCCGTACTATGGCCAGGACCTCGATTCGGTCGAACGCACGCTCGTGGCGGCCAAGGACCTGCTGGAGGGGCCACCCGGGCCGATTGCGCCCATCGTGGATGCCCTGCTGGAGCGATTTGACGACCAGCGGGCCACCGTGGCGGCCATTGATGCCGCCCTGCACGATTGGCAGGGAAAACGGGCAGGCCAGTCCGTCTGGCGGCTGTTGGAATTGGATCGCCTGGCGACGCCGCCGACCTCCATGACCATCGGTATCGATACCTCGGACCTGATCGAACGTAAGGTGTCAGAAGCGTCGGGTTTTGGCATCCTAAAAATCAAGGTGGGAACCGACCACGACGTGCAAACGCTGGAGACCATTCGGCGGTTCGCCCCGTCGCAAACCCTGCGCGTCGATGCCAACTGCGGATGGACGCCGGACAACGTCGCGGATCGCATGGCGGCTATTGCCCGGTTCGACCTCGAGTTAATCGAACAGCCCTTGCCGGCCGGGTCATACGAAGCGTTAGGCCGGATACAGGCTGAAAAGCTGGCTGGCGCGCCCATCATTGCCGACGAAGACTGCCAGCGGCCCGCCGACATTGACAAGCTGGTCGGCCTGGTGGATGGGGTCAACATCAAGCTGAGCAAGTGCGGTGGTCTGGTCGAGGCGTTGCGCATGGTTCGGCGGGCGAGAGAGGTGGGCCTGTCGGTCATGCTGGGGTGCATGGCTGAGACCTCGCTGGGCGTGGCGGCCGCCGCTCAGATTGCGCCGTTGGCCGATTACGTCGATCTGGACGGGCATCTTCTGTTGGCCGATGACCCTTTCGACGGGCTGGAGTTGGTGCGCGACACGGTTCGTCCCAGCAAGGGTCCCGGATTGGGCGTCACCGCAAAAGCCTGACTCTGCAAGTGGAGCCGGGCGGACCTGGAAAACGTTGTGGGTCGTCGTGACGCCGCTGAACCGCGACCTTGACGAGACGCACCGAGGCGGAGTGCCGCTGCGAATTCCGCCTGCCGGCTGGTCGTTCCAGTCGCGCCTGGCAAGAAGTTAGCGCTTAGAACTTGCCATAGCCAAGGTGAAATGTAATCTCGCTTTTGGGCAAGAGCCCGATGACTTCTTTGGCGGTAGCAGGTCAGCCGTCTGCAATCCAGGACAGTCGCAAGAAATATTAAAACAGGTAACTTGCGCTGCCATGCCTGTGCGTGTATTGCAACCCCCATGGCATCGGCGACGGTCCACAGCAAGGCGACGGAAGGTTTAATTCAGGCTGCGTTGCGGGGTGGGCTCACGCAAGCGCAGGCCCGACGGTGGGTCGATGAGAATCCCGAAGTCCTCGTCCTGGCCCTGCTCGTAGCCAGCAAACGCATCGCCGAGCTGCAAGGGTTGTCCCAAGCGCAAGCACTCTCCCCCTCCGCACCTTCGGGCATGGTGCCGATCTACATCAAGCCCAACACACCCAGCGGTGATATTGCGAAAGAACAGCCAGTCCAATCGCAGTGACCGCGCCGCCGCCGCCCAGGCCGTCCTCATGAGCGTCTACCGTACCCTCAAACTTCGAGGCTTGAACCCCACGCAGACCCTTGCCCACGCCCTGAGAACCTACCTGACCACCGGCCAACTCCCGCCACTACCCGCTTGAAGCATTGCAGATGGCTGATCTCTTATCTCGAATCAAACGAGGATGGATTGCACGGATAGCGGGCCCAGAGGTTGGATGATACCGCCAGTTGCTCGTTGAGGCATGTTTGCTCATTCGGTCGGTGACAGTTCTGTGCGTCTGGCGCGGAGTGGGTTTATTCGCGGGTCATGCGTTCGTTGAGTTTTTGTAGGGCTTCGCTTTCGATTTGTCGAACTCGCTCACGGGTGAGGCCGATTTCTTTGCCGATTTCTTTGAGTGTCATGGGATCGCGGTCTCCGAGTCCGAAGCGCAGGCGCAGGATGGTGGACTCTCTTTCGGTGATCTCGCCGAGCAGACTTTGGATCATCTGGGCCTCTGCCTGGGAGACGATGGCTTCGTCGGGCTGTGGCGTTTTGGGGTCTGCGATGATTTCGGAGAGGGATTGGCCGTCGTCATCGGCTGGGTTTTGCGACGCGGAGGACAGGGCCCGGACCGCCCGGCGAATGATGCGGACTTTTTTTTCGGGCATGCGCATTTGCTCGGCCAATTCGCGGAGGTCGGGCAGGCGACCATGACGTTCCTGGTAGGCATTTCGGGCCTGGCGCCACTTGGAAATCATCTCGACCATGTAGGCGGGGATGTGAATGGGTTGAACGCTGTTGATCATCGATCGCTTGATCGATTGTTTGATCCACCAGGATGCGTAGGTGGAGAAGCGGGTGTTCTGGTCGGGGTCGAAGCCTTCGACCGCCCGGATCAGGCCGAGGTTGCCCTCTTCGATCAGGTCGTTGAGTTGCATACCCCGCTTGGCATATTTCTTGGCAATGTTGACGACCAGGCGGAGGTTGGATTTGACCATGCGTTCGCGGGCCTGGACGGCGTCCTCCTCGGCCTGTTCTTTTTCGGAGAGGGTGGCGCTGCCCGATTGCAGGGCCTGGCCCATTTGCTGGGCCCGCCGGATGATGCGGGCCAACTCCTTCTCGTCGTCGGCGGAAAGGAGTGGGGCTGCGTTGATCTGGCGCAGGTAGAGTTGTAGGCCGGCATCGACAGCGATGGCGCTGATCTCCCGTCAGGGTTCTATCGGCTTGCCTGGCCGCCTTGGGCAGTGGAGCCGCAAGGATGCCCAAAGCAGGTATCTGTCGCGATCATACGGTTGCGGCGCCATTTCCCCAGTAAGGGTGCCGCGGTGGACCTACCCCTGGTCTTCGGTTGGCGACTCGTTCGAGGCCTGGGCTGGGTTATCGGCCTTCCTGTCGTCATCCGCCGGGTCGCTGCTATCGGGCGAGCTTTCGTCGGCGCCGGCGGTGGCTGGTTCGGCGCCTTCCAGCCCGGTCAGAGGCAAGTCGGCCGGCGGCTTGAATTCCACGTTGGGGACCAGGTTGGTGGTTTCCTCGCCGGGGCCTACCAGGCCTCCTCGCCTTTGTTTGGGGCGTTTGTCGACGGCCCCGCCTTCCTGCTCTGCGGACCATTCCGCCCTCTTTTTGGACAGGGCGATCTTCCGCTCGGCGGTATCGACCCGCAGAATCTTGGCCAGGACCTTCTGGCCTAGTTCGACTTCGTTGTGCGGGTCATCGACCTTATGATCGGCCAGTTCACTGACGTGCAACAGTCCTTCCAGGTCTTGTTCCAATTCGACAAAGACGCCGAAGTTGGTGATTTTGGTGACCTTTCCTTCGACGATCTGTCCGGGAATGTAGTTTTCGGGCACAGCCCGGGCCCAGGGGTCCTCGTGGAGTTGTTTCAGGCCCAGGGCGATGCGCTGTTTGTCTTCTTCGACTTTTAGGACCACGCACTCGATCTCGTCGCCCTTCTTGAGCATTTCAGAGGGGTGGGAGATTTTCTTGGTCCAGCTCATATCGGAGACGTGCAACAGGCCGTCGATGCCCTCTTCGATTTCGACGAAGGACCCATAATTGGTCAGGTTTCGGACCCGGCCTTGGATGCGAGTATTGGGGGGGTATTTTTCGGCGACCTGGGTCCAGGGGTTGACCTCGGTCTGTTTGATACCCAAGGAGATTTCCTGCTTGTCCTTGTTGATATCCAGAACGACGACTTCGATGGTCTCGCCGGGGGTGAGCATCTCGCTGGGATGATTGATGCGGCGGGTCCAGCTCATCTCGGAGATGTGGACCAGGCCTTCGACACCGGGCTCGAGTTTTACGAAGGCCCCGTAGTTCATGATATTGACGACTTCGCCGGCGACCTTGTTTCCGACCGGGTAGCGCTGCTCGACGTTCTCCCAGGGGCTTTCTTTAAGTTGTTTGAGGCCCAGGGCGATTTTCTCTTTCTCTCGGTCGATGTTGAGGACCTTGATTTCGATTTCGTCGTCGTATCTGAGCATTTCGCCGGGATGGTTGACGCGGTCCCAGCTCATGTCGGTCACGTGCAGGAGCCCGTCGATGCCGCCGAGGTCGACAAAGGCGCCGAAATCGGCGATGTTTTTGACCACTCCCTTGCGCACCTGCCCGACTTCGATTTCGGCCATCAGCGTGGCCTTGGCCTTGGCCCGGGCTTCTTCGATGAGCTTACGGCGGCTGATGACGATGTTTCGCCGGTCGGTGTCGATCTTGAGGATGACGCCCTCGATATCCTTGCCGATGAAGTTGCTGATGTCGCCGGGCCGACGGATGTCCACCTGTGAGGCCGGCAGAAATACGGGCACGCCGATGTCGACCAGCAATCCGCCTTTGATCTTGCGCATGACCCGGCCAAGAACCGTGTCGCCTTCCTTCTTGGTCTCGACGATTCGCTGCCAATTCAGGAGGCGGTCGGCCTTTCGCTTGGAGAGAACGATCAGGCCGCTGTCGGACTCGATGGTTTCGAGCCAAACGTCCACCTCATCTCCTGGGTCGATTTCGCTGACGTCGTCCCATTCACTGACTGGAATGATGCCTTCGCTCTTGAGCCCCACGTCGACGACGACGTCGACTCCGGCGATGCCGACCACTCGTCCCTTGAGAATCGTACCGGGCTTGTAGACGTCGGCCTGTTCTTCGGTGTTGTCGCCCAGCAGGGTGGGGTCGGCATTGTCCCCGAAGGCGGAGGCGAACTCGGCCTCGAGGGTACTCTCGTCGATGTCCAGTTCCTTGATGAGGTTATGATCTACCATTGAAAACCTTGTTGGGCACTGCGAGCCTGAGCGCATGGGGCGCCGGATGGGTCGGTGGTCGCAGTCCTGAGTGTTGTATCCCCCAGAAGCATTTGGGGCAGGGAGCCATGCGTCGCCCGGGCAGGGAACTTTCCCGGCCTATACCGGTCAGGCGACCGAACGGAGCAATATACCGTATTGGGCGGGATGTCGCCACCGGCCCGGGGCGTCAAAAAGGGTCCGGCCCGGTGGGGCCCGGGCGGTGGAGGAAGGCGGGCGATCGTAGCCCCGTTGGCTGGCTGTTGCGGCCCGCCGCGGTGGGGCTGATCCGTCAAGTCCTGTTGGGGCAACAGGTTGTGTTCGCCGGCGGGCCTTGGCGGGGTCGTGAGGGTCACCGCGAGGCTGGTTTGGGGTCGGGGGGTGGAGGGCCATCCGGTCCGGGTGCGGCAAAGGTTTTATTGAAGGCCTCGAGGGTGTCGGTGGAGGTGTTTATTCGCCAATCGGGTTCGCCTTCGCCGCGTTTGTCGTAGTTGAACCAGATTAGGGCTTTGATCTTGGGGTGGTCGGCGACGGCCCGGTAGGCGTCACGAATCCAGGCGGCTTTGGCGCCTTCGGGGCCGATGACGCATCCGGTTTCGGCGATCATGATGGGTTTTTCTGGATAGCGCTCGGCGAACAGTTTGAGGGCTGGGCCGAAGACTTCGTCGAAAGATTCCCAGTGGTGCCATTGATCGTGGTCGGGGCCCCAGTTGTAGCCGTCCAGGGCGACCCAATCGACGTAGGCGCCGCCCGGGTAGTAGTGATGCAGGCTGTTGGCGGGCGTCCTGGGGATGCTGACGGCGTTGGGGGACCAGACCCATTCGACGTTGTCGGCGCCTGCGCGGGTGAAGATGTCGTGGGCCCGTCGCCAGGCTTGGACGTAGGTGGTTGGGTCGCCGCCCCAACTGAACCAGTCGCCGTTGGCTTCGAATCCGAAGCGGAGCAGGACGCGTTGTCCGTCCTGTTTGGCTTGGCTGGCCCAGCGCTCCAACTGACGGTCGTAGTCACCGGCCACGATGGCGGGCAGGCATTTGCGGCGGTGGTCGTGCCAGTGCCATAGTTCCAGTGAGATAATCGGCGTCGCGCCGACGGCTCGGATAGGGGCGATGCCTTCGGCAGGAAAGGGGCGGCCTAGATCGCGATAGAACATCACGTAGTCGGGTGGAGTTGCGAAGGTGGCCACTTCGCGCCGCAAGATGGACTCGAAGATGCGCGGGCCCCAGTAGATCTGGTAGAGGCCCCATTGGGGGTGATTGGTCTTGCGGCTGGCGGGCGTGGAGTCGGTGGAGCGGTCGCCCGCCCGTCCGCCGGCCAGGGCCCAGAGGGAGAGTCCCAATACGGCCACCAGCGGCGCTGCGACATGAGTTGGTTTGGCAAAAGCCAACGGCGCGTCCTTGTCGATGTTTTGGGCGGCCCGCCGGTGAATCCATCGGGCCTGTAGGTGGATTGCCCGTACAACAGGCGTGGCAGTCTACCAGAGAGACGAGGGGCCCAGCAACGGCAACTGCTGCTTCCACTGGGAGATGGGTGCATGACAGAATCGGCGGGCACAAGAACGCAGGGCAGGTCGTTGTTCCGCGCGAGCCCCGGCGCGCCGGGGTTGACCTGCCGTTTTTGCTCGTGGATCACGCGGTATACCACGGCCTGGCTTGGCCAGACCGTGCCACCCCTACCCTACTTTGGGCCGCCTAAACTGTCATGCACCCCTCGGAGATTCCGTTGCGGATTGTCGGGTCGATGGCTCGATCGACATCACCGGTTAGAAACCGGTGCCACATGGGCGACCGGTGCCACATGCGCAAAAAAACGGCCGGCGAGGCGCCGGCCGCTACTTTTGTGACGTTGGATGTCTTCGTCGTTCAAGGCTGCGATCAGGCTCGGGGGCCTACCACGTCTAGGTAGCCTTCCAGTTTTCTGGAGCGGACCGGGTGTTGTAGTTTGCGGATGGCTTTGGCTTCGACCTGGCGGACGCGCTCGCGGGTGACTTTGAAGATCTTGCCGACCTCTTCGAGGGTGTAGGTGTAGCCGTCGCCGATGCCGTAGCGGAGTTTGATGATCTCGCGCTCGCGGTAGGTCAGGGTTTTGAGCACCTCTTCGATGCGGTCCTTGAGCATCTCGGAGCCGGCGGAACTGAGCGGCGAGGCGGCTGAGTCGTCTTCGATGAAGTCGCCGAAGTAGGAGTCCTCGCTTTCGCCGACGGGCCTGTCCAGGCTGATGGGGTGCCGCGAAATTTTCATCACGCGGCGGGCTTCGGAGATGGGCATCTTGGCCCGCTCGGCGATCTCGGAGATGGTGGGTTCGCGGCCAAGCTCTTGAAGCAGTTGCTTGGAGATGTTCCGCAGGCGGCTCATGGTCTCGATCATGTGGACGGGGATGCGGATTGTGCGGGCATGATCGGCGATGGCCCGGGTGATGGCCTGGCGAATCCACCAGGTGGCGTAGGTGCTGAACTTGTAGCCGCGTTTGTATTCGTACTTGTCGACCGCCCGCATCAGGCCGGTGTTGCCTTCCTGGATGATGTCCAGAAAGCTCAGGCCGCGGTTGCGGTATTTCTTGGCAATGCTGACCACCAGGCGGAGGTTGCCGCCGGAGAGTTTGCGTTTGGCGTCTTCATATTCGCCGAAGACCCGTTGGATGGTCTTGAGGCGGTTGCCCAGCTTTTCGCGGTCTTCGAGCACCAGGTGATCGATGCCGGAGATTTCGTCGTTGACGGCCTGGAGGTCTTCGTCGGAGAGGTGCCGGCGGCGCGATTCGGTGGACATGAGGGTTTCGAGTTCGCCCATTTTGTGGTGCAGGGCGACCAGTTTTTTCATGAGCGGCTGAACGCGGCTGGTGCGGAGGGACAGTTCCTCGACGAGCTTGGAGATTTTTCGGCGCCGCTGGGTCATGCCGCGTTGGAGTTCCCGTCGAGCCTTGGCTGAGAGGCGTTTGCCGGTCAGGGTTACGTAGTCGGTCTGGTTGCGCTCCAGCATCAGGCGGACGGTGGCCAGGTTGCCGGGCAGTCGAGCCAGAATGGTTTGCTTGGCGGCGAACTCGGAGGTGGAAATCTTCATGGTGCGGTCAAAGGGCAGCCTGCTGTCGGCGACGTCCTGAAGGATGCCGACGGCCTGGGAGGCGCAGAAGTCGCTTTCCAGCACCTTCTGGCGAAAGGCCATGCGGGTGAGTTCGATCTTCTTGGCCAGGCGGATTTCTTCTTCGCGGGTCAGCAACGGGATCTCGCCCATCTGGGTGAGGTACATACGCACCGGGTCGTCGATGCGGCGGGGGGCGGGCTCGGCCAAAGCTGCGCCCCGACTGGTTTTCTGGGGTGCGGGCTGCTCCTGGGGCGTTGCGCCTTTCTTGCTCTTGCCCTTGCGGCGCTTGGCCTCGAGCTTGTCGGCGTCGGCCTCGTCGAGCATCTCGATGCCCTCTTCGTCGAGGCGGAGCATGATCAACTCGAGCTTGTCGGGTGAGACGGCCTCGTCGGGCAGGACCTCGTTCATGAGCTCCCAAGTGACGTAGCCCCGCTCCTTGCCGGCTGACACCAGTGAGACCAGCGAGGCCTCGACCGGGTCCAGCAAGCCTTCGAGCTGGGGTACTGGTTGTGTAGCTGCTGCCTGAATCATCGTGCTCTCCACAATCCGCGCGACACTGATGCCGACGCCGTTGGGCCTAGACCGGTATTTCGCGTCCGGTACTGAGTTTTCCCGGGGGGGCGAAATGCGAATGGGTTTGCAGGGCCCGCTGGAGTTCTTCCAGACGGTCGGTCGGCAACTCCTCCTCTGAAACTGAATTCTGATGTGCGGCTGTTATTTCTCGTCGCAGGACATTCGCCCGCCGCGCTTCGGCCGTTTGTCGAAGACAAGAAGCAGCCCCGTCCAACGAAGCCTGGTAGTTGCCGCGGCGCTCGCCGCTGAGGTGCAACTGCGTGGCTCGTTGGGCCTGGGTGGGATCGGCCAAGCGATCCAAGACATCCAGCAGCACAAATTCCTCCACATCCTCGGCCATTTCCCGCACGACCGAGGCGATCTGTCGAATATCGGCGTCTTGACACCGCTGGGGGTCAAAGACGTCGGCCACCCTCTCGAACAGGGCGGGTTCGTTCAGCAGCACCTCGACGATGGCGGTCAGGGCTGCCTGTTCGGCCGAGGCGGGTCCGGCCGATTCCGTCGAGGCAGGCTGACTCTCGGACGGCTGAGCCGGTCGCCGGCGGCGCCGGGCTGAGTCGGCAAAGAGCCGGTGTACCTGTTGACCAGGAATATCCAGCAGCTTTCCAATCTGGTTGGCAATCAACCCCCGTTGGATGACATCCACAGCCCCGGCCTGGGCAAGCCCGGCCACCAGGTCGACGAACTCTCTCAGGGCCTGGGCCCGACCGGCGTCGCTGCCATCTGACTCATAGCGTCGCCGGGCGCGTTCCCAGGTAAATGCTAGCGCGTCGGTGGCGGAGTTCAAGACCGAATCGAAAGCATCGGCCCCGGCGTCCGCCAAAAACTCGGCGGGATCTTTGCCGGCGGGCACAAAGGCCAGGCGTACCGATAATCCGTGCTTTAGAGCGGCTTGCAGGGCCCGTTCGGCGGCGGCGTCGCCGGCGGCGTCCGCATCGAACACGAGTACCACTTGGTTGGTGTGGCGACGCAGGAGACCGATATGGGCGTCGGTCATGGCGGTGCCCAGCGTGGCGACGGTCTGGGTGAAGCCGGCTTGGTGGCAGGCGATGCAGTCGGTGTATCCTTCGACGATGATGGCCCGTCCATCGCTGCGCCCAGCCTCGGCGATGGAGGCCCGGGCCTGGTCCAATCCGTATAGGACCCGCCCTTTGTCGAACAGGCTGGTGCCGGCGGTGT
>JBHHVM010000019.1:0-16941 GCA_046754265.1 Phycisphaerae bacterium | reverse complement strand
GGTGGGACCCTTACTGCGGGCAACAAAATCTCGAGCCTGCAACTTCCGTGCCTGAGCCTGGCCGCGCACCCAGAAAAAGCCCTCCATGCCCGTTGCGTGCCAGCTTTCGGGGCTGATGCCCACCAGGCTGGGACCGGGCTCCCCGCGCCATACGGGGGACCATTGGGTGATTCTGCCCGATGCACCCTTGGGGGTGGACGTGGTTTTGGCCCCGCAATGGTCCGGGTAGGCATGTTCGACGCGCCAGGTGGTGCGGTCTCCGGTGTGGGTCCGACCCACCAGCACATCTCCAAGGCGCACTCCATCGGCTTCACCCAGTGAGATCAGCGCGTGGCTTGCTTCCAGGCGAAAAATGTACCCGGGGCTAGGCCGACTGCTCGGCTCCGGTCGCCGGCGCACCACCACGTCGCCGGCCGTCGCCTGGCTGGGCGACATGGCCTCAAGCTGCTCGGCCTGAACGTGCCCCGAATCGGCCCCGGTGATCTTGGCGAACCCCACGTAGTCCGGCCCGCGGTAGATATCCAGCCGGTCGCCGACGCCGGCGGGACCGTCTTTGGAATCGGTCAGGGTGAGGCGTGTCCCCGACGGTCCGGCGACAACCTCTTGGATCGTCGTCCGCCAGGGCCGCGAATCGGCAATCCTATCGCTCGCGTCGGCGTCATGGCCGGACTTTGTCGCCACGGTCGGTGGCAGCGCAGCCGAAAGTCTGTCCACTCGGTTGGTAGGAATGACCCAAGCGGTCCCGCTATCGGGCAAGGCCAGTTCGAGCCAGTGCAGTTGGCAGACGGCCTCGCCAACCGCGAGGGTCACGACGTGTCCGCCACCGAGCACGACGCCGTCGCGAACCGCCAGGACCGCGTCGCCGATGGTCATGCCGCTGTTGTCCGGTGGGGCGAGGTACATGACATCGCGGGCGGTGTCGCCCAGTCGATAGGGCGATCGAACGGCCAAGTCGACGGTCTGTCCCAAGGCAGGCCCGTTCAAGCACAACAACAAGACGGGGAGCAACAAGACGTGATGTATCGCGGTTTCAGGCTGATTCGCGCACGCGGATCGGCGTGCGGTCGGGTCGGTTGGCCAGGAATCTCCTCGATCGGCGGGCATCGCGGCGTATGATACGATCGTGCCGCCGACGTCGGTAGGCGCTCACGGCCCAGAGGCAGATTCCGTACACGAATCCGCCGCCCGCCAGCCCGACGATGGCGCAGCCCACCCAAAGCTCGGCCCCCAAACTGCCAATCAGGCTCGCCACGCGCGACCAAAAGGACCATTCAAAGACCTGCAACAAGCTGGTGACCCGGGCCACGCTGCTGACTTGGGCCAGCACTTCGTCCCCGTTGCCTGCATTGCCGCCTGGCAGCACGGCAGCCCCGATCCGCCAGCAGAACCAATAGATCGGCCCCAGGGTTAGTGGGTTGGTGATCCATACCGGCGGGATGCATATAGCCTTGTTGGCCCGAAAGGCCGCGGCCACGGCCAGGGAGATGATGGTCTGGAACCCCACGGTGGGGGTAAAGGCGACAAAAGTCCCCAGACCCGCACCCAGTGCGATGCGGTGGGGGCTATCATCGGCGTGCAGCACACGCCCATAGATGAATCGGATAGCCTTTCTTCGGAACCCGGACAAAGTGCTAACGACCTTCCCCAAAGACAGAGGTTTTCCGCACGAGGATACCCGGCCATCGTAGCAGAGGGCGCTGGTCGCGTCTGCGCTTTATGTCGGCCAAATCACCGACCGGCATCGACTATCCCCGCCCGATATTTGCCGAACCGGACTCGGCAGGGGTCCCCAGCGCGTTTGCCACTGCGTCCAGCACGTTGGGGGGCTCAACGGACGTCATGCACTGGTGATCGTAACGGCATTGAGCAAGCCGACGCAGATAGCAGGGGACGCAGGGCAGGTCCGCCTGGATGATACGTGCCGCCTGGGTGTACGGACCAGTGCGGGCCGGGTTTGTGGGCCCAAGAATAGACACCATGGGACGGCCAAGCGCCGCAGCCAAGTGCATGGGGGCGGAATCGTGGCAGATGACCACGGCTGCCCGCTCCAACACGGCGACCAGTTCCCGAAGATCGGTTCGACCGGCCAAGTTGATCGGCTGCTCACGGCAGTCTGCGCGGACCTGCTCGCACAGAGCTGCCTCAGCCCGTCCAGCCAGCAATACCGTGGTCAGCCCCAGGTCGGTGCGTAGCCCGTCAATCAGCCGTGAGAATCGCTCCGGCGGCCAGCGTTTAGTCTCCCACCGGGCCCCCGGTAACACGGCTGCGAACCGGCCAGGTGCCGTCAGACCCGCCTTGGCGAGCAAGGCCTCAGCCCGCCGGCGTTCCTCCGGGACCACCGCCAAGTCGAACCGGATGGGCAGGTCTGCAAATCCCAGCATCGCAGCCACCCCGTAGTTTCGGTCCACCGCATGGGTGTCGTGCGGGCTGGGGCGTATTCGATCGGTATAGAACATCCATGCCGCTTCTCGGGCCTGGGCGAATCCGATTCGCACCTTGGCCCGGGTACTCCACGACAAAAACCCGCTACGAAACAGGCCCTGCAAATCGATCACCAGGTCGTAGTTCCGGCGTTGCAGATGCTTGCGGAAGCGATGAAACGCGACCAGGGCCGAGGGGCTGACCATCATGCGCCCGAAGCGCTGCCGGTCGAACCGCACCACCTCGTGGATGTCGGGATGCCCCTCGATCAACGGGGCAAAGGCGCTGCCCGCCAACCAGTCGATGCGCGCCTCGGGATACCGCTGCCGCAAGCCATGAAGCACCGGCAGGGCGTGAACCAGGTCACCCAACGAACTGGGCTTAATCAGCAAGATGCGCTTGAAGGAACGCGACGAAAGATTGGAGGGGTGCGATGTCATACGATGGATTCAGGATCGAAGCATACGCCGTTTTTTGTTTTGCCGTTTAGCAGTTAACTCGAACCTCGCAACTCGAAACTCGCACTGCTTGGGAGCGGTTTCCACCGCCGATTCTGCTCCAGCACCTCACAGGGCCCGAACCGCGCCTTGTAGGCCATTTTGGCGCAGTTGGCTACATAGTAGCCGAAATAGTAGAAGGGGATGGATTCCTGCCGGCAATAGTCGATCTCCCACAGGGCCGAGTAGGTGCCCAAACCACGCCGGGCGTGCCGCGGGTCGTAGAAGGTATAGACCGAGCTGAGGGTTTCTTGCGATCGATCGGCGATGCTGACCGCGGCCAGGTCATCGCCCAGGAAGTAGCAGAATTCGACGGTGTGGACCGGCGACTCGTACAAAAATTCCACCATCGCATCCCAGGCGTCCGACATGGCCCCGTCGTGGACCCCGTTTAGATAGGCTTGGAACAGGCGCCATTTTTCCTGCGTCGGCGCCGGCGTCTGAACCTCGACGCGAAGGTCGGCATTGGCCCGCCACACGCGCCGCTGCGATCGGCTGGGCACGAACGCCGAAACCGGCACGCGCAACGCCTGGCACGCTTGGCAGGATGCACACGCCGGCCGGTAGAACACCCGCCCACTGCGCCGAAACCCGCGGTCCATCAGGGCCACATAGCTTTCGGCGTCCAATCGGTCCGCACAAAACCCCTGGTGGCGAGCAACTCGGTCCGGCAGATAGGGACAAGTCTGCTCCGGCGTGACCGGCAAGGCCTGTTCCTCCAACAGTCCTTCGATCAACTGAACAAGTTCGACGCGTTGGCGTGACGGCATGGCCGCAGTCTAGAGCCTTCCCCAAAACCAGGCGAGTTGCGAACCTCAACTCGCGCGGTTTCTACAATCCGGCGTTTTCGGAAAGCCTTTAGCATTAGTCGTAGACCTCCCGCCGGTGGCCAATGTGATAGATCGTAATCTGACATTTTTGATCGTCTATGCAGTATAGGATTCGGTACTTGCCGACGCGGACGCGCTAGGCCATTGGCGTTCGACTGCGGAGCTTCTTGCAACCGGGTGGGCGGGGGTTTTCGGCCAGCGACATGATCTGCCGGTCGATTCGGGTGACGGTGTTCGCCGGGAGGTTTGCCAACTCACGCCCGGCACGACGGCCCAGCCGAATAGAGTAGCTCACAGCTTCTCTTGATCCCGCAGTTCACCACGAGCTTGATCATAGGGGACAAACTCGGTTTCGGAGCCGACGGCTTCGTCCAGATCGGCGGCATCGAGCTGATCTTCCAGGGCTTCGATCATTGACCGATATTCGTCCACCGGAATCACGACCGCGGTGCGCTCTCCACGCCCGTTCACAACATACTGTGGATGCAATTTCATCCCTTGTGCTCCGTAGGATTCTTCGTCACAGTATATCCTGCCCCGGCGCAGCCGGCAAGGACAATCGGGCGGGTGTTCAGGTTTCATGAACCTCAGTCAGCCACGCTGTTCCTCCAACAGTCCTTCGATCAACTGAACAAATTCGACACGTTGGCTTGCAGGCATTTATGTAGTTTAGCAATAACTCGAAACTCGCCACTCGATCTACTGGACCAGAAACATTCCCGGCTGGGCCCATTCCCACAAGAAGATCACCGCCGGCGGCAGAAATATCCCGGGCAGCATGTTGGCCACCGGGATCTTTTTTATCTCCAGCATCATCAGGGCGTTGGCTAGCAGCACGATTCCGCCCACCACGTTCATCATGTCTCGACACAGCTCCGGCAGGTCGCTTGCGAAGTGGGCAAACCCCAGCGTCAACGCGCCTTGAAACAGCAGGATGGTCAAGATACTCCCAGCCACGCCCGCCCCCATCGACGCGGCCAGGGCCAGCGAGCAGAACCCATCCAGCACAGCCTTGATGTACAGCAGGCTGGGGTCGCCCCGGGTGCCGTTGTTCAGACACCCCAGCAGCGTCAACGGCCCGACGCAAAAAATCACGCTGGAAAATAAAAACCCTTCGGCGAAGCGACCCGATTCGCCCTTCCCGCCGATGCTTCGATGGATCAGCCCGCCCAATGACTCGATCCGTTCGTGCAACCTCAGACGGGTGCCGATCACACTTCCGACCAGCAACGACCCGATGGTGACCATCCCCAGCCGGGCCCCGAACGTCTGGCTGGCGTCTATCATGGGGCCAAACTTGCCCACCAATCGGCCCAGCATGACCACCGAAGCGTCGATCCCCAGCGTGATGGTGATCAGCCCCAACCCGTCCAGCACGATCCGGCGATAGCGGTCCGGCAGCTTGCCCCCAACCGTCAGGCCCAGGGCACAGCCCACCACCACCGTGATGGCGTTGATCACCGTCCCGTTGAGCATGGACCAAAGCGACATGCCGCCCGATTCCTCCCCGTCGTAGCGCCCGGCTGATCGTCTATCCGAGCACGCCCGACCCGTCAAACCGCCTCTTGGCGTGATTCCCCGGGGCGTTCCAAACTTCATACAGGATTCGAGGGGCTCGATCCCGTTTAGGAGGCTATAGTTAAGGTGGAAGGGGTCAAAAGAGCTGCGCCCCCTCCTCGAGGACGGCCATGAGCATCCACTGCACTCGATGCCGCCACCGCAATGTGCCGATGGCCCGCTTCTGCGCTCGGTGCGGGAGCCTGCTGGCCACGCCCGCGACGCCGGGGGGATCGTGCGGCATCCTACCCTTGTTGCTGCTGATGGCGGTCGGTTGTTTCTGGCTTGCGGGCCCGTTGGGCAGTTTCCTGGGGCATACTCGAACAAGCCGACCGCACTTCTTCACCAGCCGCGTAGAGCGTCACTACGACCTGACGGCCGCCAAGGCTGACGCCCTGTACACCCTGCTGGCCCCGAACCACGTCCAGGTTCTCGTGGGCCGGGAGCAAGGCGGCGTGTTCGTCAAGGGTACGCGTCGGGAAGTCGAGGTCCTGGACCGCTTCATCGACCTTCTGACCCGGTTTCACGGCTGGGACGCGTTCAGCCTGCGTCAAACCATGATGGGGCTACAGCCCACCTGGGACGTCCAGCGAACGTACAAACTGGGTGACCGGCAGGCCCGGGCCCTCTATCAGCTTTTGGCGTTCCAGGACGTGCCGGTGGCCGTCGCGCAGCATTGCTCCGGGATCCACATCGACGCCACAGCCGAGGATCAGCAGACCCTGGGCCAGTTGGTCGCCATCCTGAAGGGCTACTGATCGCCGTTTTCCTCAGAATACGCTTGGACCGGGTTTGTTTTTGGTCTATGTTTAACCAGATGGTTAAATATGAGTCCCAACTCGATGCCACCTTCGGGGCCCTGGCCGACCCCACCCGGCGTGCGATCTTGGCCCGGTTGGCCCGGGGAGATACTTCCGTCGGCGACCTGGCCAGGCCCTTCAAGATATCGTTACCAGCCGTCAGCAAGCACCTTCGGGTGCTGGAGCGAGCTGGGCTGCTGACCCAGGATCGATTGGGCCGTGTGCGGCGCTGTCAGCTTCAGGCGGAACCCATGAAACGAGCGGCCGCGTGGATCGATCGATACCGGCGCTTTTGGACCCAGCCACTGGACGTCCTGGCCGAGTTCGTCGAGCAGGCCGCCCCGGACGAGAACGTAACGGAATCCCAAATCTCACCAAGGCAAGATGAGAACCAAGGCCCGCAACCCCCGGAGAGAAAACCATGACCGTATCGAATACCAGTGGCCCCCAAACACCATGCGTAAACGTGTCGCGGTTCATTCGGGCGCCGCGTCAGCGAGTGTTCGACGCCTGGACCACGCATCTCAATGCCATCGCCGGATTCCTCGAGCAGGAGTGATTCCAGCGCGAGATTCGGGTGGCCAACCTCCGCCGGAGGTGGGGAAGGCCGAGAGAGACTCCTGAAAGCCTCGGAAGGCGGAGAAAACAGGAAATGCGGTAGGCTCAGCGGGGGGACGGCGCTGTACAATGGCGGTACGGGCGGAGCCGACATCGGCGGCACCGACGCCAGGGCCGGATCTTCGTTCTAGAATCATTTAGGAAAGGAGCACGAAGCTATGAAAAAGCGTGCCTGGTATGTCACCCTTCCTATCTGCGCTGCCATCGCAGTTTCGGGAGTTCGGTCAACCAAAGCCGGTCCGCCGGATCTGAATCCCCCACCCGGGCCGGTTGGCGTGTCCGGTCGATTCGGCACCCGCACGGCCATCTCCTCTCTGCCGTTCACCATCGGCCAGTGCGGTTCGTATTTCCTGGCTGATTGTCTGACCGGCGTAGCCGGGCAGAACGGCATCACGATCAGCGCCGGCGACGTCACGTTGGACCTTAACGGCTTCGCCCTGATCGGCGTTCCCGGTTCCCTGGATGGGATCCAAATGCCCAACTTCCAGAACAACGTGGTGATCCGCAACGGACACGTGCGCGCCTGGGGCGAGAGCGGCATCGAGGCACGCATTCACGTGGGCCGCATCGAACGAATCACCGCCACCGACAACGGCGCCTGGGGCATCGACAACTCCATCGGAGGCACGTTCACTTCACACATCGTCTCTTGCGAGTCTTTCAGAAATGGCGGGCTCGTTGCCGGCACAGGCGGTATCCGCGGCGCGGGATCCTCACTCGTCACCCATTGCATCGCCAGTGAGAACACCGGGGCCGGCATCAGCGTGTCCTCAGGCTCGACTATCGCCGATTGCGTCGCCAGAGGAAACACCGGCGGCGGCATCGTCGGAGGCCTGATTTGCACCGTTTCTTCCAGCAGCGCCTCCACCAACGACGGGATCGGCATCTTCATTAACAGCGGCTCCATCATCGGTTGCACTGCCACCGCAAACAAGATGGACGGCATCGTCGGCAGCAAATGCGTCATCTCTGCTTCCACCTGCGGCGGCAATCTCGGTGACGGCATCGAAGTTGCCTCCGGTTCCATCGTCCTGAATAACAGTTGCGACGGCAACGGCCCGGCCGGAGCCGACGGTGCGGGGATACACGTTACCGGCTCCGACAACCGCGTCGAAGGCAATAACGTCACCAACAACGATCGGGGGATCGACTTCGGTTTTCCCACGGGAGGCACCAACAATATCGTCATCAAGAACACGGCCAGAAACAACGTGGATGGCGCCACCCTGACGAACTTCAGATTTCCGCTGGGAGTGTTGAACACGGTCGGCGAGATTCTGAACTTCACCGGCGGCGGAGGAGTTCTTACGGCAGCAAACAGCAGTCCGTGGGCGAACTTCGAGTACTAGATTCCCTAGCGAGACGAGCTCAAAGACGAGTTGTGGGCTTTAGCCCACTCGGCCTGGCCGGTGCGAACAATCTATCACGAGAATGTCTCGTCAAAATGCCGTAGCCCTCCGCGGCAAACAAGGAGCATCGACGTCCCGCCGGTTGGTCTCGAGCTCAGAAACGCAATCGTCAATCCCATTTATTCCGCTGCACGACAGGCTGTTATGCCGGAGTTACCCCATGCGAACACGACGGACATACCTTCTGCTTCTGCTCTCCTTGGCGAGCCTCGCGGCCCTGGGCCAGTCGAACATCGACATGACCGACAAGCACGCCTGGGGCGTAAACATGGGCTGGACCAACTGGCGAGATGGCGACGCCTCGGCTGCGGGGGTGGTCGTTGGCCGGACCTTCATGGGCGGGTTCATCTGGGCTGAGAACGTCGGCTGGATCAACGTCGGCGACGGCACGCCGGCCGACGGCATTGCTTATGCCAATTCGACCGGGGCCGACTTCGGCGTGAACGTCGACCCGGTGACAGGCGAGCTAGTCGGTTTGGCCTGGGGGGAAAACATCGGCTGGGTCAATTTCGAGGGCGGGGCACTGGCCACGCCGCCCAGCCCGGCGCGGGTGGACTTCTGCACGCGGCAAATCTTCGGTTTCGTATGGGGCGAGAACGTCGGCTGGATAAACCTGGACGACGCCACACACTTTGTTGCATTGGGCCCATGCGGCGACGGCGACTACGACTGCAATGCCACCGTGGACTTGACCGACTACGAAGCGTTCCCCATGGTCCTGCAAGGCCCGGACCTGATGGCCGACTGTCCAGCATTCGACGTTGACGGTGACAATGACGTGGACCTCCGCGACTTCTCCACGTTGCAGACACTGATGCCGTAGGCGTCGCCGGCGGTCGGCTCCGTCAAGCAATGGGGTCAACCCATCGTACACTCGGGAAACTGAACCAAGCCGTGATCCTCAGGCCGTCCAGGTGCCCATTCGAGTCGATTCGCCGGAGGTCGACGGCCCGGACACTGATATCAGGGCGATAATTGATACCATCGGCTGGCTGTCGGAACCGATTCCTGTTACAAACCGGATTGGGGGTTGCCCATCCGTCGGATTGCCCCTCCAGGGGTTGGAAGCAGAAGATTCGAACAGTCCACAAGGGAAGCTATTAGGGCCGGGTGACCGGTTTCAGGAGACAAAGGGCATGATTCGATCCACGCGATGGATGATCGGTATGGCCGCGTTGCTGGTGCCATTAACTGTCACCGGTTTGGGGTGCGGCGGACAGGGAAGCGTGGGATTGGGCGGAGGCTCCATCACGATTACCCTGGGTGGAAAGACTGTGACCTTTGGGTTCGGTTTCGACCCCATCGAGGTTCGGGCCAACGAGTCAACCGGTCGAATACCATTCGGGTTCAACAATCCGTTGGGTGGGGTGCCCGTCAATCCCCCGCCCACCGGCACCATGCGCCTGCCCAGCTCGAACGTAAACACCGGACGCCGCCTGGCAGCCAAAGGAATGGTCCGAGCCCAAGCCCTGCCGTTGAATGGGACCGCGACGATTCGCTTTTACGTGGCCCCTGGGATATCGGCTGATGCGTGCGATGAGGCTGTGCTTCTGGCGGAATTCCAACTGGTCCTGACCACCGGCACGATCGCCGTTCTCGACGAGGTGTTCGATTTGAGCGCCGCCGCCTTGGCGGTATTGGCGGTCAACGACGTGACCATTTGTGTCGAGATCATCGCCGACTACGACGGCATCATCAGCATCGGCGATACAGATATAGATTTTGGGTCGGACGCGCCGGACTCGGCCGGCTTCACGCTCCGGAATATCGACACCGTAGAGAATATCCACATTCTCATGCCGGACGAGGATTTCGACGCGTCCAATCGTCTCACGCCGGGGGCGACGCGACGGACCACGCTGACGAACGTTTCCGAAGGCATGGTGGTGACCCTCCGGGCCGGCCGAAACGGCACGGTCCTCGATACGGCGGATTGCCCGGCCATCACCGGCGCCAATTACCAGGCTGTTGCCGAATGGGACGGTTTCGGCTTGACCTGCAGCGCAACTCAGGACGCCGCCGGCGGTGACGTGGACACCGGGCCTCCACCTGGAACGATCATACAAGTTCCGGTGTACAACGACGGCGGCATGTCCGATCCTGCGCCGGTTACGACAACGATTGGTGGTGTCGACTACGGAGTCGTCGGCGTGCTGTACGACCAGACGCCCGCAACCGATTTCTCGACCACCGTGCCGGATTCCATGAGCGTCGATCTCTCGGAACTGGGGCTGTCAGGCGTAGACACCCTCTACATGGCCATTCACAGCTCGTTCGTGGCGGACCTGCCCAATGGTGTGGATATGGGCACACTGACGATCGATTATGCCGAGGGTGGATCACCGACCACGCTGGACTTCGTACTGGGCGGCAACACGGCCGAGTGGTCCTACGACCGACCGGAAAACGTGCCCGTTCCCCACGACCTGGTCCCGACGCTGTATACGTTTCCCACGATGATCGACTCGGCCTCGGAGTATTTGGGCCGCGAGTACGCCCTCACGCTTTCGGCCGATTCATCGCGGACGATTTCCTGTATCAAGCTCACCATCGCCCCCGGCTCGACTTACTCGGCCTTCCGCGACCCGGCAAGCCCGACCGCAACCTGGGCCTCGCAATACGTGGCTGCCATGACCTTCGAGGGACCGGCCGGGACTCCCAGCACGGTCGGTTCATGCGATGGCACGACCGACCCAGTGGGCAATGACGATTCGTGCATATTTGACGAAGATTGTCCTTCCGGTCAGGTTTGCGCCGTCGATTTTGTCTGCGTACCGGCTGGTGGCGGTGGCCCGGATGAGGACTGCTCGCCCGACGGTGTGTGCAATGAGGACTGTCCGGTCAGCACGCCCGATCCGGACTGCGCAGAAGTCTGCACGGCCGACGGTTTCTGCAATGAGAATTGTTCCGACCTGGCGCCGGACCCCGACTGCACGACGCCGGATGGCCAACCGATGTGTACCGCTCGCAGTGATTTTGATAGCGGGGACGAGGGCTGGACATTGGTGGGGGATGCCGAAGGCGGTCGAAGCGATCCGGATTATAACTTCACCGGCGGAAACCCCGGCGCCTATGTCTCAGCCGATGATGATGTGACCGGGGGGACATGGTACTTCCAGGCTCCGGCGAAATACCACGGGGATTTTGGGGCCGCCTACGGGCGGACGCTTACCTTCGACCTCAAGCAATCCAGCCTGAACAGTCAATTCGACAACCGCGATGTTATTCTGACCGGGGCTGGTATGACCATCTGGTTCAATACAGCCATGAATCCGGGTACGGACTGGACCGCGTACTCCATCACGTTGGACGTTGCCGCGGGGTGGCTGGCGAATGATGATACGCCGGCATCAGAGGCGGATATTCGCGCAGTCTTGGCCGACATCGAAGACCTGCAGATACGCGGTGAGTACGTGTCCGGTGCGGATACCGGGAGCCTGGACAATGTGGTGTTGAACTCCGGCTGCCCGTAACGGCCATAGGTTATCGGGCGGGCGACACTCGAAATCGATTGGGCCTGACTTAGTGCCGATAGGATCAAGAGTATCAGCGCGTCATGCAGGTTCCGAAGCGGGAGCACCGGCCCATGTCGAAGCGTCTTTCCAATATCCTCACCGATGCGGGCACCAACGAGCTCGAAGTTCTAGTCTTCCACCTCGACGGAGGGTTCTATGGCGTCAACGTCGCCAAGGTCCGTGAGATCATCGCAGTCGTCCCGTTGACCCAAATGCCTCACACCCACCCAGCCGTCCGGGGCGTCTTCAATCAACGCGATCACGTGCATCCGCTGGTCGATCTTCGCAAATTCTTCAAGATGCCGCCGGCCGCGGACGAGGAGAACGCCCGCATCATCGTCACCGAGTTCAACAACCAACGCATGGGGTTCCTGGTCGACGACATCGACCGGATTCACCGCGTGAGTTGGTCGGACATGGGCGAAGTGCCCGCCGTCGGTCGCGATGACGACACAGCCATGACCGGAGTGCTCCAACTCGACGACCACCTCATCTTGATGCTTGACTTTGAGCGGGTCGCATTTCAGATATCCGGCATAACCGGACTGGAACAGGCCCCGGGCCAGACCGCCGGCACCGATCGCAGTCAAATCAAGGTGCTGCTGGCGGACGATTCAGCCATGATGCGCCGTATGCTTGGCAACGCGGTGCAAAGCGCCGGCTTCACGGACGTGGTCATCGCCACCGACGGTCGGGAAGCCTGGAACATGCTTAACGACATGCTCGAGTCAGCCACGTTGCCCGATGTCATCGTCACCGACATCGAAATGCCGCGCATGGACGGGCTGTTTCTCACCAAGAGCATCAAGGAACACCAGGGCCTCAAACACGTGCCGGTGATTGTCTTTAGTTCCCTGGTCAGCGACGACAATCTGAAAAAATGCGAGGCGGTCGGAGCCGACAGACAATTGACCAAGCCCGAACTCCCCGGCTTGGTCAGCGTCATCGACGAGCTAATGGCCCAACGAGTGCCCGGCTAATAACACGCCGGCCGCCTACTCCGCTTCGGCGAGCGCCTTACTCAAGAACTCCATAATCCGCTCGTACAGTCGCACGGTCACTTCAGGTTCCCGCACCATGTGGGTGAAATCTGACAGGGCCAGAAACTCGTACGACTTGCCCGACCGAAACAGGGCGTTGGTCATCTTCAGACTGTGCATGAAGTAGACGTTGTCGTCAGCCGTCCCGTGGATAATCAACAGCGGCTTTTCCAGCCGATCGCAATAGGTCATTACCGAACTGGCTTCATACCCGGCCGCGTTGTCTTGCGGCATCCCCAGGTATCTCTCGGTATAGTGCGTGTCGTAGTCCTCCCACGCAGCCACCGGCGCACCGGCCACGCCCGCGTCGAATAGGTCCGGTCGCTGCATCACCGCATGGGCCGAAAAATACCCGCCAAACGACCATCCATAGATCCCGACCCGATTCAGGTCCATCTCTGCAAATGTTTGCCCCAGTGCCTCGATCCCCGCCACCTGATCCTGCAGCGGTATCTCGATGAGGTTGCCCTTGATGGCACGCTCCCAATCTCGCCCGCGCGACGGCGTCCCGCGGCCATCAATCGACACGACGATGAACCCGTGATCGGCCATCCACTGCTGCAAGAGATAGCTCCGCGCATTGGCCAGCGCCATCTGCGCGTGAGGCCCGCCGTACACCGAAACGATTACCGGATATCTTTGGCCGGGAACGAAGCGGCGAGGTCGCACGACAACCGCATGAAACCCCGGCCCGGGCCCCACCTTGGTCAGCTCTATCCGCGGGACAAGGGGCGGCTTTTCCGCGACCGAATCGATGACGCCGACCTCTTGGCCCCTTCGATTGCGAACCACGTGCCGCATCTTGCCATCCAACGTGGACGCCGTATGCACGAAGACGCTCCCATCCTTCGAGAACCTCGCCCCGTGAAGGCCGACCTCACGGGTCAAGCGTTCGGCCGGTCCCGTTCCGTCCAATCGCATCCGGTAAAGATGCGTCTGCGTCGGGTCTTCGCTGCCCGACACATACACCACGCCCCCGGCATCATCCAGATGCACGAAGCCCTTGAGCCCAAACCCTTCCGGCGTAACGGAGTGCATCAGCCGGCCATCCCGGCCCCGAAGCTCAAGCCTCCACCAGCCGCTGCGCTCGGTGAGCCACAAGAACGCACTCCCATCCGCCAGCCACTTCGGCATAGACTGATCCAGATTCACCCACGCGTCGTCGCGCTCAACCAGAAGCACCGACGTGCTGCCCGTATCCGTATCCACCGCCAAAAGGGCTTCCTGGGTCTGCTTCCGATTCTGCACCAGCATCGTCAGCGGCGCATTGTCCGGCCACTTCACGGTCGCAAGATAGGGATACCGTTCCCGGTCCCAGTTCACCCACTTCGTCTCGCCGCCGTTGCGCCCGATCAAACCAACTTTCACATCGGCGTTCTTCTTCCCGGGTCGGGGATAGGGCCACGCCCCCGGAGCACGGTCCGGATGCATGGCATCGGCAATATGCATGGTCTCCATGCCTGCCGTCGAGTTCTGCTGATAGACTAGGGTCGTGCTGTCGGGTGACCACCAATAGCCTTGCCGCCGATCCATCTCTTCCTGGGCGACGAATTCCGCCATGCCGTTGGTGATGTACCCGCCCGCACCCGTGGTGACCTGCGTTTCTTTTCCGGTGGAAATATCGATCACGAAGACCTCGCCATCGCGCACGCACGAAACGAATCGCCCATCTGGCGAAAACCGCGCGTCGGTCGGGTATCCGTTGCCGCTGACAAGTTCGGTGACGCCGCCGTCGGCTCGGTCGATCACAAACAGTCGTCCCGATAGCGGCACCAGGATCCGCGTGCCATCCTTGCTGAGTTTGTAGAGGGCGATTCCCCGGGCCGAAAGTCGCATCCGCTCGCGCCGGGCCCGCTCCTGGGCCGAGAGCTTCTCGTCCGCGCCTTGCAGGATTTGTTCAGCCGTCAGGACAACCCGCTCGGTCTGCGTCGCCACGTCATATTCAAAGAGATCGTGGACGCGGGATCGCGGACCGGACCGAAGGAAGAGAACAGCCTTGCCGTCCGGCGTCAGCGAGATGCTCCGCGGATGACCCGCGGAAAAGCCCCGAGTGAGGGCGTATTGCCTCAAAAACTCGCCATCGGCCACCGAGGCACCAGGCCCATCCGGCCCCACCGTGACGCACGGACTGAGGCTACACCCCGACAGAACGAACACCACCCAACCCAAAACCATCCAGCCACGCATGACACCAACTCCTCTCGCCAAAGGAGCAGCCAGCGTAACACACAGCCCGCGATTCGCACAGCAGGGGCGCTCAGTTCAGATCGAACAGCCAATACTCAGCGCGGCGTTCCTTTGATCCGCCATGTCTCCACCTCTAGGGTGTTACCGCAGCCACGAGCAACGCGTAGTCAGCCGCGGTGATGAATCTGTCACCGTCGAGGTCAAACGGGATGCACTGGCCCACCGCCGGGGTTGACGGGCCGCTCAAGCAGGGGACGAATAGGGCCAAGTCGGCCGCGTCCACCGTGCCACTGCAGTTGAAGTCGGCGCCTATTGGAGTGCAGCATTGCTGGACGCCTTCAAGGCAGACCTGCAACGGCGTGCATGGACTCTGCCCAGCCGTGCATACGTTGGTATCGCACGATTCGACCCCGGTGCAGAACAGACCGTCCGAGCAATCGTTGTCCGACACACAGGGGAAACACTGGTCGATGTTTTCGTCGCAGGCCAGACCGCCCGTGCATGGGGAAGTCCCCGCCTTGCATTGGCCGCGTACACATATCTCCATGCCGTTGCAGAACAACGGGTCCGCACAATCGGCGTCTCCGCACCAGGGGACGTTGTTGGCGCCTACCGGGCCCTGGAAGACGATCTCGCCGGATCAGGTACGATTGAGCCAGATTGCTGATGTCTTCTGCCATGGCCTGAGTCTCGAAGACCATACACTTGAACGGTGCAAATCAAGGGGAGCGATTGTCTCATTCCGGCTGAAGCATCAATTGCCAAGCCTCAGCTCGTCCACACTGATTCCGAATAGGTCGTCGTTGGTAATCGTCACTCCCGCAAAAGTGGCCCCAAGATTCGAAAGAAATTCATAAAATGTGTTGCCGGTGTGAGAAACCTGCACCGGGTTGAAGGGCTCACCCGTTCTTGAGAAGAACTGGAACGTCGTGGTCCCGCCGTCCATCAGGTTCACAGACAGACCCATCACTGTTTGATCGGCGTCAAACAAAAACGTCATAGCGCCTTCTCCGATAAGGATGTCGGGGGTACCGCCCGATTCACCCTGCAATTCGTCGTTGATCAGCCATAGGCCATCATCTGCACCTGGCGTATCAAGAGTCATGGGGATACTGGGAAGGCCACTAACTTCCTCGAAATCGCCGACCAAGGTAACCGTCTGCCCCAGGAAACCCTCGGCAGCCTGACCAGCGCCGGGTAGAGAGAGGATTCCAGATACCACGCCGTTGCCGTTAAAATCTGCAACAACTGGGGCCGAAGACCGCACTGTCAAGACTGAAATATCGTTCTGTCCACCCCCAAAATTGCCGAATCTCAGCTCGTCCACACTGATTCCGAACAGGTCATTATTGGTAATGGTCACTCCCGCGAAAGTGGCCCCCAAACTCGAAAGAAATGTATAGAAAGAGCTACCGGTATGCGAAACCTGGACCGGGGGAAAAGGGGCACCCGTTCTTGTGAAGAACTGGAAAGTCGTGGTCCCACCGTCCATCAGGTTCACAGCTAGGCCTATTTCTGTTTGATCGAAATCGAACAGAAACGAAATAGCACCTTCTCCGACGAGGGGGTTCGGTGTACTGGCCGCTACGCCCTGTAGTTCGTTGTTAACAAAGAATAGGTTATCGCCCACGCCAGGCGTAAAGAGAGTGAGCGGAATACTGGGAAGGCCACTGACCTCCTCGAGATCACCCACCCGGGTTACAGACTGTCCCACGAAACTCTCGGCAGCCTGACCAGCGCCAGGAAAATCGAGGACAAACGAAATCTCTTGGTTGCCACTGAAATATGCAACAACCGGGAGGGAAGACTGCGCTGCCAAGACCGTAATAGCAGGCCCCTCACCCTCGAAAAGGCCAAGAAAAACGCTTACGTCACCGTTATCAACGTCTCCGTCGCCGTCCAAGTCGGCGCCTTCGCAGCAGGCATCAATGAAATCCACGGGGCACGGCTCCGGGCAGGGCCCGCTGATGCAGTTTGCCATTTCCGCCCAATCCTGGATGGCCACCAAGCCGTCGCCGTTCATATCGCCCGGGCTGTTCACCGGAGCCAAATTGACACAGCTGCCTT
>JBHHVM010000018.1:0-16977 GCA_046754265.1 Phycisphaerae bacterium | reverse complement strand
AGGTATGCTCGCAGTCTCAGCACGCGCCGCGCAGGAACACGCCCAGGGTTCGGAACAGAATCACGGCATCGAGTTCGAAACTCATGTGCTTGAGGTAGTAGAGGTCGAACTGCAACTTGCGCTTGGCGTCGGCGACGGTGTTGCCGTAGCGAAAACCGATCTGGGCCCACCCGGTGATGCCGGGTTTGACCAAGTGTCGTTCGGAGTAGTAAGGGATCTTGGGGCAGAGTTCCTGGACGATGTCGGGCCGTTCGGGTCGCGGGCCCACCAGCGACATCTGGCCGCGAAACACGTTGTACAGTTGGGGCAGCTCATCCAGCCGGGTTCTGCGCAAGAACCGCCCAACGGTTGTGACCCGGGGGTCGTTTCGGGTGGCCCATACCGGGCCATGGGTCTCGGCGTTGACCTTCATGGTCCGCAGTTTATAGAGCCGAAAGACCTCGCCGTTTTGCCCGGTTCGATCCTGGGAGTAGAACACCGGACCGCCGTCACCCAACTTGATGGCCAGGGCGATCACCGGCCAAAGGGGCAGCGTCAGAATCAATCCGATGGCCGAGGCGACGACGTCCACCGCCCGCTTGGCCAGGGCGGCTTCGTCGCAATGGGCCCGCAGATCGGCAAACAGGAACCAGTGGGGGGTGATTTGGTCCACTAGAATCTGACCGGTGGTTTTTTCGTAAAAGGTCGCTTCGTTGGTGACCCTGCACCCCATGCGCAGACAGGGCAGCAGCCAGTTCATCACCTGTGGGTGATGGGCGGCCTCCTGGCCCACGACGATGTCGTGGATGTCGTGGTTGCGACAGATTGACGGCACGTCGGCGACGCCGCCCAAACGGGCCATGCCGGCGATGCGCGGTGCCGCATGAGGCGTGTCATCCACGAATCCAGCCAACCGATAATGAGGCAGGAATTGTTCTTTAGCAGCCTGGGCGATGGAATCGATCAGCAAGCCCGGCCCGATGATCAACAGCCCGCGTTGAACGCGGTGTACGGCCCAGCAGGTGGCCACGCGAAAGCCGATGCCCAAAGCAAGGTAACTGCCCAGGCCAAAGGCGGTCACCTTGCGCGACAGCGTGGCATACATCATCACGTACACGACGGCATAGGTCAGCACGACAGCCAACGCGGCCGTCAGCAACATGCGGGTAACGATGCGCGACCGGCTCAAGAGGGTGTCGCGCTGATACAGGCCAAAGACCAAGCCCGCCAAGATCAGCGACAAGGTGAAAATCAAACAGGCCTGCCATAAATAGACGTGGGGATAGTCGGGAATCTCCGGCGCGCCGAAGATCCCATAACCCTTGAAGATGCCCAGGACCAGGATGATGACGTCGGCCAGCATCCAGGCGCTGGGCGGCAACGAGAACATCATCTGCCCCCACAGGCCTAGGGGCGAGTGGGCCGACCGGTCTCGAGTTGAATTGTCGACGGCATTGGCCGGGGTCGCCCCAACGGCACCCGCCATGGGCAACGGGCGATCCACGGCAAACTGACTGGACATACAGCACCCCAGGGTTTCCGACCGGAAAATGCATCGGAAACGTGGCGGGGCGACCTGAATTATGGGGCAGGGACATCTGAGTGGACGCAGAACCTGGCGCGGCCTCAAAGCCCGATAATCGACCCGGCCCGGCGCGGGGGGTTGGGTCCGCGTCGGCCCGGCCCAGCCGGTTTTTTTTGGACGAGATTCGCACCTGACCGCCCGATATCAGAGGTGCAGACTGGAATTGGCCCGCCTCCGGAGCCAAACCTGCCGGAGTGCCGGATCAGTGCGAAAGGCCCCTGACGTGAAATACCTCCTGTCGGCTGCGGTGGTTTGGGTGGTGGGTGTTGCCTTGGTCGGCTGCACTCAGGAGCCCGAGCGGATTGTCATTTTGAGGCCGGAGGTCGCTTGGCCTGACTTGGGCCTGTCAAAGCCTGACATAGACTCGGACGGTTTCGATATCCTGGCACCCGAGTGGACCCAGGGATTGTTTCCCGCGTCGATGGCCGTCGCCCGGGTAAGCGTGGCTGACCCCACCAAGGCCGGGGCGCGGAACGTGGTGTTGGACATGCAGCCGGCGAACGACTTCCTGCCCTGGAACTCGACCTTCGACAGTCTGCGTTATGTCAGTGATGCGTTTCCCATGCACGCGCTGGACCTCTCGGGCGACGCGCCGACGACGGCGAAGCTGTGCTCGGCGGCCACGGACCTTTCCGCCCGGATTTGTCTGGTCTATGCGGGGACGGACTTATCGGAAAGGCGGTCCCGCGTTCGGGGTGTTCTGTTCGACGCCCGGTCAGGGGCCGCCCTGGCCCGCATCCAGGCCCAGGCGGAGGCCCGCGATCCCGAACTCACCGAACCTCCCCCGGGGGACGTGGAAGAGGACCTGCGTCATTGCGACGCCCGGGTACTGGCGGATCAAAGTTTTGCAAAACTGGTTTTTGAGTGCGTCCGCGAATTGAAGCGGCGGGATCGTGCGGCACCGGTCGAGTCGCAAGAGGGCTGGACGCCGGCCGGTCCCGTCCTGCCGCGATTCTGGCCGCCGCTGCGGGACGACGAACAAAGACAAAGACGAAGATAAGACCCAGCGCCGACCCGGGCGGCTGAGGGGCGGACCGCAAACCGTTCGACGATACTGAGCGGAAACCGGGACCGGGTGAACCGAAACGAATCCCAAGTGCCCGATGCAGCAATGCCCGTGGAGCCGACCTCAACCCAACCCGACCAGCAGGGCGGCGCTGGATCGGCGTCCAAGCCGGTCTCAACCCACGAACTGATCAACTTCATTCACGGGCACGTGTTGGAGTTGATCACCGTTTTCTATTTGACCTACCTGATGCTGGGCACGCTGTTGCCCCTGGACTTTTCGCTGTCGGCCGCCACCGGGCCCGACCGGTCCTTTCTGGGCCTGGGGGCAGCCCCGTCGGGCTTGCCGGACCTGCTGAGCAACGTGGCCCTGTACCTTCCACTGGGCGTGCTGTTTCACATGACCGTCGTGCGAAGGTTTGGCCGGCCCGTGGTGTCGATTCTGCCCGCCGTCGTGGCTGCCATGACGCTGAGCTTGACCATCGAGGCCGCCCAATTGTTTTCGCTGACCAGGGTGTCGTCGGCCATCGACTTTGGGGCCAACAGCCTGGGAGCCTTGGGCGGAGCGACGCTCTCGGCGATTTGCCGAGGGCCTGAGAGGCGTTTGCTGTGGGCCCTCTCCAAGGAGTTGGGCTCGAACACGTTGCCGACCGTGGTCAAAGCCAGTGCCGGTCTGCTGGTAGTCGGGGCCTTGGTCCCCTTCACGCCGACCTTGGACGCCGCCCGGATGAGGGGCATGGTGCGGTCCGGCACCATCATTCCGTTTCAGGAGGATGCAGACCTGGCCCAAAAGGCGGATCAAGCCCTGGTCTGGGAGAATCGGGACGATGCGGCTGCCTATCGGCGTGACCGGATGCTGCTCTGGGGAAGCTGGTTTGCCGAAGCGGTCTCGTTCGGCCTTTTCGGCTGGCTGTTGCATCGCCTGCTACGTGAATCTGTGGGGTTCGGGCCCATGTCCTCGGCCTCCTTGTGCCTGTACCTGGCATCGCTGCTGGCCCTATTTATGAGTGTGATTCAGATCGTGATCCTATCCAGAGGGTTCCACAGCACCGACATATTGTTTCGAGTCGCAGGGGCCTGTGGGGGTTATTCTCTGCGCTGGATTCGATGCGCCGCGGGCCTCGGAATTCTGGAACGCGCCCGCCCGCGGCGGTGGCGCTGGGCGGCGGCGACGCTTCTGGTCGCCGTCGGACTCATTTTGTTCACCGGATTGGCCCCGTTTTCGTGGGAGGCTTCGCCCGAGGGATTCCTATCCAGGCTGAACTCGGCGGAAATCGTCCCGTTTCACTCGTACTATTTGGGACGCTTCGATCGGGTGTGCGCGGACTTCTGGGGCAAATCCTTGCGGTACGGGTTCCTGGCGGTGGGCCTGTGGGCGTGGTGGCCGATCCGACGCGGCGGATCGTTGCAATCCAAGACGGCCAGGATCGCTTTGACGACCCTGGGGCTTGCGTTGTTGGTCGAGATGGCCCAACTGTTTATCCGCAGCCGGGTGCCCAGCGTGACCGACTTGTTGATTGCGGGAGTGGCTGGGTGCGTGGCTCCGATATGGTGCCAGTATTTGCTCGATTTTTATGTTCACGCCCTCAAGCGCCATTCGGGTCGCCGGCGGATCCAAACCCCTCAACCGAGAATGTCCCCGGCGGACTGGTTGATCGCCAGCCTGATACCGGCCGTCACCTACGAACCTCGCCCGCCGGAGACGTCACAGAATCCACATCAGCAAACCTAGCAGTACGAACACCATCACAATCGAAAAGGCGACCAGGGCTGCGACGGCATCGGTGCGCCTGCGGTTGGAGCTTCGCCCCACGCGGCGCGAGGCAGCCGATGCCAGGGGCGGGTTGGACTTGAACGCGACGCCGCAATGGCCACACTGCATGGACGCGTGCTGGGGCGGTAGCGACCGGGAGACCAGCTTCCCGCAGGACGGGCAACCCGCCCGCTGTGCCTTGGGCAGGCGCAAGCGACGACGGCATTCCGGGCAGTGCAGGTGTGCCCTGCGCCCGCGCCGGCCGGTCGGCCAATTCAACTCGGCGCCGCAGCCGCCGCATCGAAACGTAAATGTCTCCGGTGTCCGAGATCGGACGGTTTGAGGCCCCCCTGTCCAATGAACCCGCTGCCCCGCCAGCATCGTTTCCACTGCAGTCATAAGAGCCCTTTCGCGGCGGCAGCATCGGATACGACCTGTCGATGCTTGCCTGATGACGTTTTGGCGATGTGCTCGACCAATTGCACGTTGACGCGCGAGCCGGCGCCCAGTCTATTGCGGACAGCCTTCTCGATCTGCTGGCGGTGACCGTCGCCGAAGCCGGAAGTCGGCACGATCCGGACGTCGACGACCTTGGAACGGTGCTGGAAAACCTCGAAGCGCTGCACGCAGTCCAACTCGCGCAGCGGATAGATCACGGCCAAACCGTGGACCAGCTTTCCGTCGGTACCGACCAGGTGGTCGGTCCGTCGACCCCCGACGATTTCCATCCGGCCCAGGCCCCGCCCGCAGCTGCAGGAACCGGGCAAGCGTCGCCCACAATCGCCGGTTCGATAGCGGATCAGCGGCATGGCGTAGGCGTCCAGGTGGGTGATGACCACTTCGCCGCTTTGGCCGTCGGGCAGCGATTGCCCGGAGTCATCCAAGATTTCGACGATGAGGTTCTCATCGGTGATATGCATCGACCCGGCTGGGCAGTCGTGGGCGATAAAGCCGGCCTCGCGGCTGCCGTAACCGTTGGCCACCGGAACGCCGAAATACTCGCCGATGGCCCGGGCCTGTTGCGGGTCCAGCAGTTCGCCGGTGGCGAACACCGCCCGCAACGACGGCGGACGCACCGACCGATTCACCGATCGACCGTGCTGACAAAGCAGATGGAGGCTGCTGGGATAACCGAACAAACAGGCGGGGTCGTATCGAACGATGCGATCGAAATAGCGGTCCATGCGCTCCGGTGCCAGGTGGAAGGCGCTGAGCAGGAGTTCGTTGGTCAACCGGTCTCGAAAGTTCCTGACGCGGTCTTGGCGCCGCACCTCCAGGGGTGATCCCCACAGGTAGACCTCCTTGTCGCCGACGTCCACGCCAAACCAACGGTGGGTGCGCATGCGGGCGGCTTTGTCGAAGGCCTGCCGGCGACGGTCGAAAATAAAGCGCAAGGGCTGGCCCGTCGATCCGCCGGTGACCGATTCGTGCAATCCGCCCGGCGCGTCGTGCCAGATCATGTCCTGGAGATGCGACCGGATAGTTGGCTTGTCGAGCAGGGGAAGCTGAGCTAACTCCGACCAGGGATCATTTGGCGAGTAGGATTGGCCGTGCCGACTCAACAGGGCTGCGTAGTACGGGCAGTTCCGTCGGGCGTGTCGTAAAAGGTCACTCAGTTTGACCGTCTGAAGTTGCCGCAACGCTTGGGCGCTCAACCACTGTGACCGTTCCAGGTCGCGGAGGTTGCCAAACGTCGGCCTGCCTCGCAGGCGTTCGTGCAACGGGTAGATCAAGCTGCGGACCCAGGCGGGGTTCACGGCATCGTACCTCCCGCCGCAAGCGAGGCGACGCTTCGGCTTGGGTTCCCGGTTCGGGCCAATTCTTCGTATAGGGCCGACAGGATTCGGGCCTGGTGATCGAGCGAGTAATTCTCGAGCACACGTTGCCGTAGCCGGGATCCGACCGACTTGGGTCGGTCGGGGTCGGCGGCCATCCAGATCATACGATCGGCCAACGCCAGGATGTCACCGGGAGGCACCACGCAGCCACTCCCGGAATCGCCCAGCATCTCGGGCACGGCGCCCACGTTGGTGGCGATCACCGCGAGCCCGCGGGCGCCAGCCTCCAGAACCGACAGGGGCATGCCCTCGGCCAGGCTGGGTAAGACCAGGCAGTCGGAGCGGGCCAGCAAAGCGCTCTTTTGCGAACCGATGACGGTGCCGACGGGGTCGACGTGGCCATGCATTCCCAACTCGTTTAACAACGCAGGTAGGTCCAGGGCGTCGCGGCCTGATTCGGCCGGTCCAGCCAAGGTGAGATGAAAATCCAGGCCACGTCGAACCAGCTCGGCCGACGCGCGTAGCAGCACGTCGACGCCTTTGGCCCGGGTGATCGGCCCCAGGAACACAAAGCGGCAGCAGCGGTGTGAGTTCGACGCGTCGTGGGCGTCGAAACAAGGCTCAGCCGCCACGGCATTGGGCACGACCTCGAAACGGGCCCGCGGTGCGAATCGACTCAATCGGCGGGCCCAGGACGGCGACAAGACGACCACCCGGTCGGCCCGGGTCAGACCCATGCGGATGATCCATCGGCCCAAGAACCCAGCCTGGATGCAGAACCGCTCGAAGCGCCCGCCGTGGATGTGCAACACGACGGCGGAGCCGGACAGCGCCGACAGGGCAGCGTCGGCCAGGTTCCGATAGAACGTAAAGCCGCTGCAGGTGTGAATGTGAACGACGTCGAAGGCCTCTTGGCCCAACACCCGCCATAATTCCACGAGCCGTCCCAGGTGATGAACGATGGACCGCACCCGCGACCGCCGTCCTGCCGGTTGGGGGTTGGCAGCATGGACCTGGAAGAGGATCGACTGTGCCAGGGGTCCGTGGATCATCTGTTTGATGACGGTGACCATGCCTCCCACCGCCGGTGAGGTGGGTCCGACCAACAAGACGCGCTTCGGGCTGGGTTTGGATCCGTCGTCTGAGGATGTTCGTCCAGCGCGCCCGGCTCCGGGTCGGTCCGGTTGGCTGCACGGTGCAACGATGGGTGGGGCGGGCGCGGAGAGGGCTGTCATCGCTAACCCCCTCCCGCGCGCAGGGCTGCGGCCGGCATGGGGGACAGGCCTTGGCACATCTGCTCATATCCGCGTTGATAGCGGTCCAGCATGGCTTCGGTGCTGAAACGCTCCAGGGCAGCGGTGCGAGCGGACCGGGCCATGGACGCCCGCAACCGGTCATCGCCACCCAGGCAATCGATGGCTAGGGCCAGCGACTCGGCGTCACCGGCTGGTGTCAGCGTCCCAGCTCCGGTGTCTTCGACCATCTGGTCCAGGTCACCGGTTCGCGTGGCCACCACCGGCAGCCCCATGGCCATTGCTTCCAGTACCGCCACCGGAGCCGCCTCGGTCCGCGAAGGCAGCACGAATAGATCGGCCGCAGCCAAGTAGGGTCGGACGTCATCGACTTCACCGGTCAAGGTGAATCGCTCGGAGACACCGGCTTGGCGCGTTCGCAGGGCCAGTTCCTGCTGCATGGTCCCCTCGCCCACCCAGATGAAATGCACGTCCGGTCCCAGCCGCCGGGCGACGTCCACCAGCAGCAGCGGGTCTTTGGCGGGCTTGATCGAAGCGATGGTGACGCAGGTCAGGCGGGCTTGGTGGGCGCGTTGGTTGGGAGCAGGGTCGACCGAGTCGCGGTTGAACCTTCCGATGTCGACCCCGTTGGGCAGGATTTCAATGCGATCGAGCCGAATGCCGAATGCTTCGGCTGCCCGGCGGGCGAGCTGACTGCTGACTGCCTTGAGCCGGTGGGTCCGGGCAGCCAGGATGCGTCCGGTCCAACGGTGCCGGCGCGGCGGGTGGTCCAGGAAACCGTGAAAGGTATGGGCCAGTCGAACCCGCCTGGAGCCCAAGGCTGCCAAGCTGGTGTCAGGCCAACTGCAAAAGTCGGCCGTCTCCACGACATCAGGCCCGAACGACCGGTAGATGGCCGCGAGCTTGAAGGGCAAGGTCGGATCGTTGGGCCGGGCGTCGAGCAGGTGAACTTGGATGTTCTTGTCCAAATGGTTCAACAGGCACCCGCGGTCGTGCAGACAGCAGACGGCTTGGGGTAGACCCCGCCGGGCCAGGCCGTTGGCTACCGAGACCACCACCCGCTCCAACCCCCCCATGGTCAATGAATGCAGTACGTGCAAGACACGCATCAGATCAACCCCAAATCTCCCTGGACGGGATGGTGCGGCAGGGCCCAGTTCGGGTCCTGATCTTCTTCCGATTCCAGGGTGGGTTCCGTGGCCCGCGAGCGGGCGTACTCAAACTCCGAAGCGCGTAACAAACACACCGGCAAGGTCAGCAGCCACCAGAACTCCTCGATGTAGAGCTGGGTCATAAATAACCCGCAACTGAGCATGATGAGCACCGTGACCGCCAACCCGTAAGAGTAATAGCGCAACTGCCACGAGTCCGTGCATCGCCAGGCCAAGTAGCGAGCTTGTCGCAGGCAGATGAAGGCGGACACCACCAACAGGGCCATCAATCCGATGCCGGCGATACCCAGTTCAGCGGCACAGCGGACGAATGTGTTGTGGGCGTCGCGCCTGATCAGCCGGCTGTCGTAGTTGCCTATTTCGCGCTTGAAGTTGCCCACGCCCACGCCCATGGGATAATCCATAATCATCCGGCCGGCCGCTTCCCAGAGGAGTAGCCGGGTGAAGGCGGACCGGTCTTGCTCGACGGCATCGGTGCGGACGGTCTTCATGCGCGTCCAGAACCCCGGATCGGTCAGGTACGCAGCCGAGAGCAGACCCGGTAGCAGATAGAGCAGGATTCGCCGCCGCCGTCCCTTCAAGGAAAACAGCATGGCGGCCACGATGCCGACGCAAGCCCCGACAAAGGCCGCCCGGGTTCTAGTCAGGACCAACCCATTGACGGTCAACATGCCGGTCAAAACGCAAAGCCCCTTGGCAAACCACCCACCGCGCAGGAACTGAATGCCGATCAGCGGCAACATCATCGCAAAGTGGGCGCCCAGGAAGCTGGACTCTCGAAAATCCGGTCCGCCGATGCCGTCCAATCGAGCCCTAAGGAAACGCCAGGGCGGTGCATCCCAGGCTTGATACCCCGTGTACAGGGTGCCCAGGATCATGGTCCACAGCAGGATGTCGAAGCGCTTGGGCGTGGTGACGACGTGCGACATCAGCAGGCAAAACAACACGACCTTGCTGAGTTTATCGAGCAACATGGCCTGATAGAGCTGGTCCGCGGGATACAAACTCAAATCCGCACCCGCCCCCATACTGACCATGGCCGTCGCCCAGAATAGCACCAGCAGCCATTCGTGGGCCTTCATCACCTGGGTGCCCAGCTTGAGCTTGTGCTTGTTGAGCAGCGTTCCGATCAGCAGGCACAGCCCGATCGTAAAGGCGTAGCGCAGGCCCCAGTCGGATAGCTCTCGCCCCCACCACTGGTTGTCCGGCCAACAGTGATAATGGAGGACGTACCCCACCACTCCGATCATGGGGACAAACAGAGCACCCCCGGAGAAGAAGAAGAAGCTGAACAACAACAACAGCGTTTTGATCGCCACCGGGCTTGCTCGCATCGGTTGGGCTTGGCTCTCATCAGGATGACTCCTTCCGTGTCTGGTATCAGCCCCGAGCATCCTTTGCCCGGTGCGCCACCGCGTCACGGCGAAAGCAAAGCCGCTTACGCTTGCAACGATGGGGGCGACCGATGACGCCGACGGTCCAGGCGTCGCGGGAATCCCATCGCGGGAACCGGCGTGCGCACCATGCGCGCACCGCTGGTTCGCTTACTTATGAGACCTTCGGCAGTTTGTGGGGGCTGGTTAAGCTGTTTACCGGTCTGAAAGTATTCCGGGGATCGGCGTCTGGCGCCTGGTTGCGCTCTGTAACACCTGAATCGACGGGTGGATCGAGCGTGCCATGGCCACGCTTGCGTGGCCATGATCAACGATGTCCCCTGAACATGCTCGCGCAAGCGTGAGCATGTCACCCCAACGGCCATTCTTGCCTGCCCATCGGGGCACGTGTAACCGACCCCTATCGGGCTGCGACCGTCTGCATTCGCCGATCGGAGGGCGCGGGCCACTTACTGGCATCGGGTTTATCGGACGCCATCCCCAAGACCTGATCGTATAGCGTCGTCACGGCATCGGCGGTGGCGGTTGGATCGAAATCGACGGCCCGCTTGCGACCCGCCCGGGCCAAGCGCTCGCGCAGCGCCGGGTCGTCCAGCAGGGCTGATAGCCCCTCCGCCAAGGCGTTGACATCGCCCATGGGGTACAACCAACCGTTGACTCCATGACGGACCATCTCGGCTGGACCGGCCTCATCGACGGCCAGAACCGGTCTTCCCGACGCCATGGCTTCGAGCACCACCAACCCGAAGGGTTCCGGCGCGACCGAAGCGTGAACCACGACGTCCATGGCGGCGTAGGCGGATGGCATGTCTTCAACGTGCCCCGCCCAGGTCACCCGTTTCGCCAACCCTAGTGCCGCTGCCTGTTGCTTAAGCCGAGGGAGGAGATCGGCGGCATGGGTGGGGCTGGCCCCGACGAATAGAGCTTTGACGCCCGGCCTGTGTTCGGCGATGCGGGCGAAGGCGTCCAGGAAGAGACCGTGCCCCTTCCAGGGCAGAAGCACGGCTGGTAATCCGATCACCTGGTCTTCGGGCTTGAACCCCAGCTCCGCCCGTGCGGCTTCGCGCCTATCTTGGGCCCCGGTATACTGTGACACATCCACGCCATCGTAGATGCGACACACCTTGTCGCTGGAGATACCTGACTCCACCAAGTTCTGCTGCACGGAGTCCGAAACGGCCACCATGCGGGCGCACCATCGTTCGAGCAGGTTGTTGATCCTGGAGGGCTGGGCCCAGCCGCGCTGATGCGAAATCACCGGCACGCCGGCCAGGCGCCCGGCCAGCAGGGCCACTCGGTTGACCAGCAAGTCGTTGTTGGCGTGAATCAGGTTCACGCGGTGGCGTCGCACATAGCGGGCCAGTCGCCGGGCCACGGGCCAGTCCGCCAGGCAAGCCGCCGACCAAAATCGTGCGATGGACTCAGCCCGTCCACCCGGATTAATCTGAGCCCGGCGAATCCGCTGACCGCGCTGAAATGCGGCGTCGGCATAGAGTGGCAGGACGGTCACATCGTCATCCGGCCCTTCCAACCCGGCCAAGGGGTAACTCATCGCCACCGACACCCGCCATCCGCTCGACCGGCAGGTGCGCACCAACCCTTGCAGACACCGGGTGGCACCCCCGATTCCGGTGCCGTTCTCGACGAACAGAATGTGGCGGATCGTTGGATTCACGGCAGGTTCCAGGCCCCTTGTCGGGTCATGGCCTCGAGCGGCCCGTCTGGCACGATGCCGGTGGTCGCTGCGGCCGGGCGACGTTCCAGGACTGCCTCCAGCACGGCTGCCAATTGTCGGGCGGTTTCCCGGCGGGTCGGCACCACCGACCTATCACCGGAACACCGACCAAACGACGCGTCGGCCCGCCACCGGTCCCAAAGTGTAGCCAGGGCTGCATCCAACTGTTTGGGGTCGCAGGCCGATGCCCAACTGGCGTGCCCGTAACGTTTCAGGAGGTCGTGAGACTCGCCCGGTTCGCCCAGGGCCAGCACGTATCGCCCCAGCCCGATGTATTCGGTCAGCTTGCCCGGAATCACCCCGGCAGAGGTTTCGCCCGGGTCAACCACCAACACCAGGGCGTCTGCCCCAAGCTGCCTGGCCAGAGCGTGCCGCCGGGTGACATAACCGTCATAGGCCAGCAGTTTTCCCAAACCGTACCGCTGCACAATTTCGTCCAGGCGTTGTCGCTGCGGCGAATCGACCGTGCCCAGCAAGCGCAGTCGAATCCGCCCTGGCTCTAGGGTGCCAGCCCGTATCAGTCGGCCGAGCGATTCGAGCAGGGGATCGATCCTTCGGGCCCCGTAGAGCTTGCCCGCATGCACCAGCACCAGTCGCCCGTCGTCCTCAGCAAGGCGCTTGGGCTCGACGCCTTCGAGGTCCAGCTCGTCGAATCCGTTGTAGATGGTCTCAAACGGCTTGCTCCGGGCTTGAGGGTCCAGCCCGCGGACGTGGAGAGTCTTGGATTGAGATACGGTCACCACCGCCGCCGAGCCGGCCAGCGCCCGGCGCTCCAAGGATAGTTCGATTCTCTGACGCACCGGGCCCATCCAGTGCCTTAGCACGTCACCGTGCCACAGGTCGCGATAGTCCACCACGACGGGCAGCCCCGTCCGCCGACCCGCCCGCACCGCTGCCAACCAGGGCGTAAAGCCCGGAACCGACGCCACCAGAACGTCCACCTGCTCCCGCTCGATGATCCGAACTGCCCGCCCGGCCAAGCCAAAGAAAGCGGCGGCGGTATCGTCCGGCACCATCAGGTGACGGGTCAGAAACTTCTTGGCTGCATCGACCGGCCCGGTCAAGCGATCTCGCAGTGACGGTCCGTTGGAGCCGCCTACGGCGTTGGATGATCCTGTAGTCCCACCGTCTTGCCGGGTACCGTTGCCGCGTGACCCCAAGAGCCTGGATGCCCAACGAATCGGCGCGTCAAACGGTTGGGGGCAAGCCACGCGGTGGACCCGGGTGTCGGACGGTATTTCCTGCAACAGGGCCTGGTCGGTCAACGTCCCGGGCGGAGGCCGTAAGGTCAACACGCTGGTTCGCCAGCCGAATTGCCGAAGATAGCGGCAAAACTTCTGCGTGCGCAGCCGGCCAATGCTGGGCAGCGGGGCGAAGTCGGTTACCATGAACAAAACGTGTCGGTCGGCCACTTGTGGCTCCGGTCTTGCTAATCAGCTACGGACAGCGCTTGGCTGGCGGTCCGCGCGGGTCGCGGCCTACCGTCCAGCGCCTCCCGATAGACTTCTTCCATGCGATCCACGTTGCGGGCAAAATCAAAGCGTTGCCGCACCATCCGGCGACCGGCCCTTCCCAACCGGCGCCGTAAGGCGTCATCGCCGAGCAACCTGCACACCGCATCGGCCAACGCGGCTGGGTCTCCCGGAGGCACGGCCAACCCGCTGACTTCGTGGGTGACGGCTTCTGTCGCTCCTGGAAGGTCGCTAAAGACCACCGGGACGCCGGCCGCCTGAGCTTCCACGGCTGAGACGCCAAAAGCCTCCACCAGGGAAGGCATGACAAAGACGTCCATCTGGGCCAATGCTCGGGGAACGTCGCAGTTGGGCACCAGCCCCCGCCAATCGATGCGGTCGGCCACATCCAGTTGGGCGGCCAGGCGCCTGAGCTCGGCTTCCTGCGGGCCGTGTCCAATGATGACAAAGCGGGCCTTTTCAAAACGGTTCAGCACACGTGGCATGGCCCGAATCCAAGAGTCCAGGCCGTATCGACCTTCGAGGTGTTTGATCACCCCGACCACCGGGCCGGGGACGTTCAGGCCCGGTTTGGCAGTGGCAAAGCGGTCAACATCCACTCCGAATGGGATCACGGTGATGTCCCGGCGATCGATGCCCCCAAAAGCAGCCGTCGCGTCGGCCAAGTGTTCCGTCGTGGCGGTGACGGCGGCTGCGCCTTGCAGCAGGGCCACCTTGCGGCACCGCCGGCTGGCTGTGTCCGGCGGGTCGGTGGGATAGGCCACCACATCGGACCCCCAGGTCGATACAACGATCGGAGGGTCCGCCGCCCCGGCGGGCATCAGCGGATAGTCTCGCAGAAAATGCACGTGAACCAGGTCGGCTGCGGTTTCGACTATGATCGATTGCAGGTAACGAACGTAGCGGCGCCACCAGCGGTGCATATAGCCGGCCCCGAATCGCGGCACTTCGATGGGGATGACCCGGACGCCCTCGATGGATCCGTCACGAAAGGTCAGCACGCTGACCTGCCAGCCCCTCCGGGCCAGGGCCTGCGACCAGCGCTGGGTGTGGACGTTGGATGCCTCGGCTAACATGAGCAGGTTCATGCGTCGCCCGCTCCGATCCGGCAGGGTTCGGCCTTTTCGGCGGCCTTGAGGTGCCAACGCAAGGCATCCGCTTCGGGAGGTAGATCCGACGAGTGAGGCAGGGGCAGGTGCTTGCGGCTCAACAGGGCCGGAAACCTGGCCAACAATCGGGCAGCTTGCACCTTGCCGGTCTTGCTCAGCGCGGCCCGACCCGGTTGGAGCCGTTCGAGCAAATGACTCTGGAGCAACTTGACGGTGTGGCGGGTCTCGAAGTTTCGACAGACGTACTCGCGACCCTCGAGGTTGAACTCGGCCCCGTCGGCCAGGCCACGCAGCGCCTGCTTGTACTCGGCCAAGTTGTCGGCTTGCAGGCAATGGGGGTAAGGCTGCGAGCAGATGGCGTGACGCCCGCGGGAAAGCATCTCCAGCATCAGCCGGGGCATGCCGTCGTGCATCGTGGGCCTGACGAGTACGGTGCAACGGCCTATGGTGCGTGCCAAGTCTTCGACGTGTCCGGGCGACTCGACGTTGGCGAACGCGGAATAGTCGGTGGCCTGGTCGCACAACACGATGAACTGCACGCCGGGCAGGTCCCGGATGAGGGCGTCGATGATTCTAGCGCCATAGAATTCCCGCTTGTGCGAGGGCAGATAGCATAGAGCGGTGACCCGGCTGGGTAGCCGTTGCGGTTGGGCCCCGGAGCAAATGTGCGGCGTCACGATGGGCGTGTACCGGGCTTCAACGTGAATCCGGGCCAGTTCGTCGACCAGGTGATCCGCCACGGCCAAGTTCACCACTTCCAGATGGGCCAAGGCCTGGGCAAATCGGCGGGACGGCTCGTGAAACCGGGCCCACAGACAATCGCTGCCCACCCAGTAACGCACCACGGGTAAACCCATCATGCGGGCCCGCCACAATTTCCGCAGCAGCATCCAGTTCTGTTGGGCGTAGGTGACGACGTGAACGACATCGGCCTGGCGGCACAATTGGCGCCACTCGGCGGAGCGCCAGCCCGCCCCGGTGTCGAACAAGGCCTGCACGCCGACGGTGGATAGGGCCTGGGCGTTGTGGGCGGTGCAGTTGTATCCATTGTCGGGCTCGCCGACGAATAGCACGCGCATAAGGCTGCCGCCTCTACCGGGCCTGCCGCAGTCGAAGCGAAGGGCTAAGGCCTCGTTGGTTCTTTCGGTTTACCGGACGTTGGGATTTAGATCGGCGAATGATTATCGGACGCGAAAAGTGAGTTGCGAGTGGCGAGTAGCGAGTTTGGAGTTTGGAAAAAAGCTTGCAGGGCACGGTGTTTGGTGGCGGGCATTGGCTTCAACCCGACGGCCCGATGCAGCAGGTCCGCCAGTTGGCCTGTCAACGCCACCCGATTGAACCGTTCAACCACCGCAGGCGGCGGGACGGCAGCCAGATCGCCGCGGCGCCATCGCCGGTAGAGTTGCTCCAAGGCGGCGGCCAGCAACTCGGGGTCGTTTTTTCGCAGCACGGTGGCTTGGCCGTAGGCTTTGAGGATGCCGTCCAGCTCGCGCTGGGGGGCCTGTACGGCCAGGATGTGATTCCCGGTGGCCATGTACTCGAAGACCTTGCCGGGCAGCGTGATTTCGGGCGTGCCCTCAAAATGTCGCAAAAGTAACAGGACGCTTGAACGGCGATAAACCTCGATCACTTTCTTGTGGGCGGTCCAGCCGTGCAGCTCGACACATCGCCGGCCGCGGCATCGAGTCAGGTCGCTGTCCAACGACATGCCGAACAGCCGCACTCGGGTATGCTGCTGGGCCTGGGGCACGCGTCGCAGGAATCGCTCCAACCCTTCCAGAAGTGCATCGGGCTGACGCGACTTGTAGAACGTCCCGGCATGGACGACATCAAAGGTTCCCGATGGTTCGACCGTCCCGACAAAATCGGCTGGGTCGTAGCCGTTGCGAATGGTCACGAACTTTTTGCCCGGCATGTCGCCCATCAGCCGCCGCATCATCTGCGTGCTTTTCAGGGCTGGGGCGATCACGAATCGGGCCTGCCGGCACACCGCCCTTTCCAGCTTCCGCTGCATACGGTCCCATCCACGATCGCGGGCCCGGTAATTCAAGTGCTGCGTCCATGGATCGCGCAAGTCGGCGATCAAGGGCCTGCCGGTCAGCTTGGACAACAGCCAACCGGCGATGTGGTCGGAATAGGGCCAGGACGTGCTGTATATGGCATCTATGCGGTGCCGGAGCATGACCCCCAATCCCGTGATGACCGCGGGCAGGGCCCAAAAGACCCTTTGATCGGGGATGGCCAATTGGCGGTAGATGGCGCCCAAGCGCCATTCCAAGGCACCGCGTAAGCGATTGGAGTCCAACCCCAAGGCTGAGCCCAGCCGGACCAGGGCTTCCCGCGGAACGTGAGATTCCCAAGTGCGGGTTCGGTGGATGCACACCTGGCGGTCGAGCTGGTCGAGAACCGACGCGTCGTGCGAGGGCCAGTCCGGATTCCGCACCGTCAAGACGTGCGGCTGCCAACCGCAGCGGGGCAGGTATCGCGCGAATTTTAGCGACCTGACCACTCCCCCAGCGGCGATGGGCGGAAACTCGTGGGCGATCATCAGGACTCGCCGATTCATTTTGGCGCTGCCGTCCGGCATCTTCGATCCTCAAGGTTTGCCCCCGGCGCGTGGGTCGGCCGGAGCGCACCCCTGATGTTTTCGGACGCAAACAGAGCCATGATGAGGTTTCTCTGCCCACCCGGGGCCCCGCCCACCCCCCCCTACCAGGCACCGGGCCGACTCTCCGACGGACT
>JBHHVM010000017.1:0-17325 GCA_046754265.1 Phycisphaerae bacterium | reverse complement strand
TTTTTTAGGAAAAACATTTGCCGTTCGGACATTGTTAGGATATATTACAGTACCTAACAGGCAGCAAACTTGCCGACCGCGTCTTGCGAGGCTTGACAGGGTCGCACCATGGAAGGCGTGACGAGAATGGCCAGAAAACGACGCACCGATGGCGTAAGAGTCGGATCCCCGGGCGGTGGTGGCGCCCGCCCGGGTCGAACTGCCTCCCAAAAGACCGGCAGCGGTCGGGATCAAACCGTCCTGCCCCTGTGCGTATTCGGCCCCGGGGGCGATTACAGGACCGCGTGGCTCCCGGGGCCGATGACTTTTGCCCCGCCTGGCCCGATCGGACCGAGCCACCCGCTGGTGGCGGCCCGCCTCGGCTCAGTTCCGCGGCGGGCACACAACCGGCCCGGCCACCTGCGGCGTCTTTCGCACCGGCTGCGCCTGTTGCGTGTCCACCTGACGGCCGGGCAGGGCTACCGCGTCGCGTCGCCCCCAACCCCCGCGGGTTGCGCCGACCTCTTGGCCGCCAACGGACGCGCCGGCTGGGCCGTCGCCAGCCGATGCGCTGAGCGCGTGGCCGCCGCGGCCCGACGAACCCAACAGCAGTCGGAGAACAACCATGGCCAAAACCGATCGACAGCAGGAGCGCCGCCGATTGACGCCCCGGCAACTGCAAATCCTGACCTTTATCCGCGACGTCAGACGCAAGGCCGGCTATTCCCCGACGATGCAGGAGATTGCCGACGAGCTGTCCGTCAGCAAGGTCACCGTGTTCGAACACGTCGGGGCTCTCATAAAAAAAGGCCTGCTGCGGCGCTTGCCGCACAAGGCACGCTCTTTGGAATTGACTGACCAGGCCCAGTTCCCCGACCAGGGCCCAGCCAAGCTGCCGCTGGCAGGGCGCATTGCCGCCGGTTGCCCGATCGAAGCCATCGAAGACAGCAACGTTTTGGACCTGGAAAACCTGTTCGCCAACCGCCAGGGAACGTTCGTCCTGCAAGTTCAAGGCGACAGTATGATCGACGACCACATCGCCGAGGGTGACTACGTGGTGGTCGAGGCGCGCCAGTCGGCTCGCGACGGAGAGATTGTGGTGGCCCTGCTGCCCGATGGGGAAGCCACGCTGAAGCGGCTGTACCGTGAAGCTAAGGGCTATCGTCTCCAGCCGGCCAACAGCAGCTATAAGCCGATACGGGTAGAGGCTGGTCAGTTGCAAGTACAGGGCGTTGTCACCGGCGTCATTCGCCGATACTGAGCCGGCCGCCGTGCCGACTCACGCCGATCGTTTGCGGAGGCAAATCAATTCAAGAGGAAGGGTAGCGGGCCGGCATCAACTGGACGTGGGGCTGGCGCTCTCTGGGCTCGGCGTGGCCTCGTTGTCGGCTGTTCCGTTGTCCGTGGTTCCGTTGCTGCCGGCGGCATCACCGGCCCCGTCTGAGCTGCTGCCGTCGGTGGCTGCTTGGGCGTCCGGGGTGCCTGCTGTGTCCTGAGAACCCGTAGCGTCTGCGCTTTCGGCAGTGGCATCGGTCCCGGTGCGGTCGGCCCGGACGCGGACCAGCACTTCGTCCGAAGCGCTGTTCGGCGGGTAGGGCTCCCCTGCAAAATCCACATACGTGGCTGTCAGCTTGAACATCAAGCGGCTTTCCGAGGCACTCTGGGGGGCGTCAAAAGTCGTCACCGCGGCGGTCGGCGCGCTGAGCGTCACGGTGGGCCCTTCGATCTGTTCCCAGTTGAACGCCAGGCGGCCGGGGTCCTGCGGTTTGGTGGACGAGCCGTCCAGCGTGACGGTGGCCCCGCCGTCGACGGCCTGATCGGGCCCCGCATCTGCCTGGACGTCATCCATACAACCGGCCAGGGCCAGGACGGCGAGCATAGCGAAACTGCACCCAAAACGGCGTTGCCAGTTCACGGCAAGACTCCTTGAAAACGGGTTATACCCCGGGCCAAGCCCAGGGGGCAGCCTGTCCCTCATTATCGTCCAATTGTACCGCTTGCCCCAGTGACCGGTGGCATCTAGCGTGGGGCTTTTGGCGGGCCGGGCCGGCCCGCGTGACGGGAGCACCGCCTTTGGACCTGTTTCTAACTCGTACCATCCCCTACATGGCTCGCTCCGCCTACCTGGCTGAGGCCAGGCACCTGCTGACCTGGAGCGCCCTGATTGGACTGGCGGAGGGCAACGTCTCAGCCGTGGTCATGGCCAAGACCTTCGACGGCAGCGACTGGCTCATCGGCATCGCCGCCTCGACCCCGCTGTTCGCCAAGCTGCTCAGTCTGGTGTGGGGCATGATCAGTGTGGGCCGACCGAAACTGCCCATTCTGGGCATGCTCTGTGCGGCTGGCGTGGTGACCATGTGCAGCGTGGCTTTGACTCCACGGACCCCCATCGGCGCCTGGCTCTTTCTGGTGCAGATGGCAGCCACGCAGATGCTGTTGGCAGGGGTGGTGACAGTGCGCACCGCGCTGTGGCGGGCCAATTACGCCCGGGCGCACCGCGGGCAGATCACCGCCCGGCTCCAGCTTATCCGCGCGGTGGTCAGCATCGGCGCCATGGTGGCGGCTGCGGTGGTCTTTGACCGCGATCCGAACGCCTATCTATATGTTTACCCGATCGCGGCGGGGCTTGGCCTGGTGGCGGTGGTGTCGCTGTCGGGCATGCGGGTCCGAGGCGAAAAATCGCAGATGCGTCAAACCCAGAACAGCGATCAATGCGATTTGGCGGAGGGTTTGGTCGAACCGTTCTCGGTGACAGCCCTGTTGTCGCCGGGCCACGTCGTCGGCCAAATGGTCCGGGTGCTTCGCGGGGACGCCCGCTTTGCCCGTTACTGCAAGGCGCTGATGTTCATCGGTTCGGGCAACCTGCTCGTGATCCCGGTGATGGCCACCATCGTCTCGCGCGATCTGGACCTGGGGTATCTGTGGAGTTTCGCCCTGTTGGAGGGGATTCCCAAGGCGGTCATGATCGGGGCCCTTTTCATCTGGGCACCCTATTTCGACCGCGTCGGCGTGGTTCGGTTTCGTGTGATCACCAGCGCGTGCTGGTTAGCCCACCTGGTGTTGGGGACGGCAGGGACGCTGGCCGTTCTGAACGCCCCCCAGGGGGGATCGGCGCTGATGATCGGGGCCATTTGCCTGTATTCGCTGAGCCGGGTGGCTGTCGGATTTGCCATGGGTGGCGGGGCCTTGGCCTGGCATCTGGGGCATCTTCATTTTGCCCGCCCGGAGGACGCTGAGGTCTACATGGGCGTTCACGTGACCCTGACGGGCCTGCGGGGCCTGGTGATGCCCATGGTGGGAATCTGGCTTTGGGCCCGTGCCGGGGTGGTTGCATGGCTGCTGGCGGCAGGACTGAGCGTGATCGGGCTGCGAATCTACATGGCCATGAACCGAGACGAAACCGCCCGGGGACGCTATAATCCCAAGACCGATTCATCGGGCCCTTCGGAGTCGGCACCATGAGCCAAAAAGACATCACAGCCAAAGTTGCCCAGGAGCACATCAAGCTTCAAGGCATCATGGCTGAACTGACCCAGGCCAACGGTCAACCCCCAGCCCGGGGCCGCGACGAGTGGCTCGAAAACCTTGGCCGGGGCTTTTTCAAGTTTCGGGCCCACATGGTTCGGCGCATCGCGCTGGAGGAGATGGGGGGCTTTCACGACCACGTGCTCCAGGCCAGGCCCAACCTGGCCCGCGACATCGAACACCTCCGCCGCGAGCATCGCGACATCCTGGCCCTAATCGAAGAAGTCCAACATTGCCTCAAAGGCCTGGACCCCGCCGACCTTGACGCGTTGAACCAGACCCGCCTGCGCATCGGCCACGTTCTGTCGGCCGTCAACCATCACGCCGAACACGAAGACCTGCTGGTCTCCTTCGTCTTCACCCAAGACATCGGCGGCGAAAGCTAGCCGTCTCGCATCGCCGAAGCGCCCTCACCGGTTGCCAGTTGGCCGGGGCCGCGCGACAATAAGGCCGCGGGTTGCAAGCGGGTTCTTGATGGAGGGACTCAGATGATGGACCGCAGCTGGGCAGTTCAATTCAGTGTGGTGCTTGTATTGGCATCCGCCGTGGTGGTCCGGGCCGACGACCCGGTACGGGACCATCACATCGTGGCGGACGATTATTTCGGCATCGGCATGGTGACCGGCTGTGTCATGTCACCGGACGGACGACGGGTAGCCTATACGGAGCTTCGCTGGGAACCGCCGGCCGAGAAGCGCAATTTGGACGTGTGGGTGGTGGAGCGCGAAAGCCGGGCGGTGACTCGGCTGACCTTCGACCCGGCAGCCGATGGGAACCCCCAGTGGAGCGCCGACGGGCGGTGGATTTATTTTTCGAGCGCTCCGAAGCGGACCGGTGAAGAGCAACCCCCCTACAACGGCAAGGCGCAGGTCTGGCGGATCAGCCCACAAGGCGGGTCGCCGTTCCCGGTGACCCGGGTGCCAGACGGTATAGACGACTTCGAGCTGTCGGCCGACGGGCAGTCGCTTTACTACACGGTGGGCGAAAAACAGGTGGATGACGCCTGGAAAGATTTGAGAGAAAAGCACGACCAGATCATCTATGGCCGGGGCGTGGTGAAGTTCTCCCAATTGTGGAAGCTGGACCTGCAAAGCTGGCGGGCGGAAAAGATCATCGACGACAAGCGAGTCATCCGCGACTTTGCCATCTCGCCGGACGAAAAGCGCCTGGCCATGCTGACCACACCCACCGGGAAGCTGATTACCAACGAGGGGTGGTCCCGCGTCGATGTCTGGGAGCCGAGTACGGGGCGGATCAGGCAGGTGCCGGATCGACTGTGGCGGGAGGAAGCCCCATCGCCCTATGGCTGGCTGGAAACGTTGGCCTGGTCCGGTGACGGGACCGCCCTGGCCTTTCGCGTGGATTGGGACGGCTATCCAAGTGAACTGTTCGTGGCTGACTTCGGCGGCCAAGAGATCGCGGTCCAGAAACTGACCAGGCCCATGGAGGTGTTTCCGACCGGTGGCCGAATGTGCTGGCGCGGCAAGACGCGCGACCTGTGCTTTGTGGCTCAGCATCGGTCCCTAGCCCGGGTGTTTTGCATCAGCAACATCCAAGCCGGCAAGCAGGGCAATGACTTCGACTTGATTTCCGACGACGTGGCCGTGAACGACCTGAGCTTATCTGCAGATGGAAACCAGATGGCGGTGGTGCTGAGCAGGACCACGCACCCGCCGGACGTGTATGTCTATAACGCGACGCCGCCAGCCACCAGGCCCGTCGGCACCCGTTTGACAAAGGTCAATCCGCAGGTGGACACCTGGCTGTTGCCCCAGATCGAGCGGGTGACCTGGAAGGGATGGAACGGGGATCAGGTCGAGGGCATCCTGGAGTTGCCGCCGGGGTACCAACGCGACAGACCGTTGCCCATGATCGTGGAAATCCACGGGGGCCCGACGTCGGCGTCGCGGTATGAGATGCGTTTTTGGATCTATGGCCGAGTGTTGATGGCCGCCCGCGGGTATGCGGTGCTGAGCCCCAACTATCGGGGGTCGACCGGCTATGGCGACAAATTCTTGACCGAATTGGTCGGGCATAAGAATGATCGTGACGTGATCGATATCTTGGCGGGGGTGGACGCCATGATCGAAAAGGGCATCGCCGACGCGGATCGGTTGGGCGTGATGGGTTGGTCCAACGGCGGGTATCTGACCAACTGTTTGATCACCACCACGGACCGCTTCAAGGCGGCCAGCAGTGGGGCCGGCGTGTTCGACGCAGCCATGCAGTGGTGCGCCGAGGACACGCCCGGTCACGTAATTAACTTTCAGAAGGGCCTGCCTTGGGAACAGCCCGCCCAGATGCAAAAGGCATCGCCGCTATACCGGGCCGATCGGATCAAGACGCCAACCATCATTCACGTGGGCGAAAAAGACCGCCGCTGCCCCCCTGCCCACAGCGAAGCGCTGTTCCGGGCGCTGCATCACTATCTGGGCGTTCCGACCGAACTGATCAAATACCCCGGCGAAGGCCACAGCCCCACGACCTACAAGAATCGCAAAGCGAAGCTGGACTGGGACCTGGCGTGGTTCGAGAAGTATCTGCCGGTGCAAGCCGATGGCGATGCGAAACCGAGTGCCGATTCGGGTCCCACCTGACTCGCGGTGATTCACGGCCCTTAGAACTTGGTCACGCTGGAGAGGTTGAACTTCGGTAGGCGGACGGCGGGTAGTAGCATTTTGCCCCGTTCTATGGTGATGGATTCGGCGGGGGCGGTGGCGGCTTTTACGGAGGCGAAGGCCCGGAGAGGGCTTTCGTGGAAGCGGAAGTTTTTGACGCCGCCGGCGATTTTTCCATTCTCGATCAGAAACGTGCCATCGCGTGTCATTCCGGTCAGGGTCAAGTCGGTGGGGTTGACGTAGCGGATGTACCAGAAGTTGGTGATGAGGATGCCTCGCTGGGTCCCGGCGATGAGTTCGTCGAGGTTGGCGACCTGCGGGCCGTTGAAGCGCAGAATCTGACCGCCGCCGGGGGGCGTGGGCGAGGCCCCATGTTCTTTGGCGGTGAAGCGGTCGTAGTACAGGTTTTTGAGCACGCCGCGGTCGAACCAGGTGGTGGGGGCGGCCGCCATGCCGTCTCGGCCGAAGCGGTTGCCCAGCAGGTCGGGATGGGTGGGGTCCGAGACGACGGACAATCGACTGTCGAGCACCTGCGTGCCCAGCTTGCCCGACAACGCGCTGGTGCCCTTGTGGTAGCTCTTGGCGAATAGAGACCAGGCCACCGGTCCGAACACACCGGCCACGGCTGCGGGTTCCAGAATGACGGTGTGATAGCCTGCTTCGACTTCGCGGGGATTCCTGGAGGTCAGGGCCTTGTCGACGGCGATGTCCGCCCGGCGGGCGACGTCCAATTTGTCGATGTCGCGGTGGGCGTTGAAGGTCCAGCCGGAGCTGTCGGCTTCGCTATGACCCGTTTGGGAGCGGCTTGTGGCCGTGACGCTGAACCGGGCTTCGCTACGTTTCTCGTAGGCGAACAAACCGGAAGAAGCCGCCACGCCGACGGCGTCTGCTGAGGCCGTCATGATGCCGGCGCCGTACAGGTTGCGGGCCTCGCATTTTTCCACCACCGGCTTGGTTCTACGGGCCAACTCGCCGGGGTCGGCCTGGGCGGTGAGGTCATGATAGGTGGCGATGTCCAGATATTGCTGAGATTCCAACGGTGGCATGTATTCCGGGTCCGCGGGCGCGAGTCGGGCGATGCGTTCGGCCTGGCGAACCACCTGTTTGAGGCTTTGGGCATCGATCCGATTGGTGGTGGCCCGGCCCACCTTTTGATCGAAGGCCACCTGCACCGAGATTCGACGGTCGTCGACCGACACGTGCTGGGCTACTTGGTTGTTGGCGAATCGCAGCGTGCTGGATCGCCCGTCGGAAAAGTTGACCCGCGTGTGATCGGCAGTGGAGGCGCCCAGCACCACGCCGGCCACTCGCTCGAATGCTTCTTTGGAACTGAGTTTGATGCTCATGGGGACCTCGGTCCGGATTCGTTTCCGCTACTTGAATGGTCTGTGCTCTGTTTTACCCGCTTACCCGTCGCTCTGATATCTTAGGTTTCTTGGGCGCCTTTCGGGTCGATGACGTTGACGTTGCGGAAGCGGGCCGGCGATGCGGAATGGGTCATCCATCCCGACTGGCCCGGCTGGCCCTTGCCGCAGGTGATAAACCCGTAGGTCCGCCAGGTGTCGCGTTGGCCGACCCCGTCGCAGCTATTCCAGAATTCCGGCGTGATGCCCTGATAGATGACGTTCTTGAGCATCCGTCCGCGCTTGCCGTTCTTGATTTCCCAGAAGGCGTCGCCGCCGAACTGGAAGTTGTAGCGTTTCTGATCGATGCTGAAGCTGCCCCGGCCCTCGATGTAGATGCCCCGGTCGACGCCGGCAATGAGGGTCTCCAGCGTCTCGGAGCCGGGTTCCAGACCGATGTTGGAGATGCGCACGATGGGCACGCTGGACCAACTGTCAGCCCGGCAGGAGCCTCGGGAGCGCGTTTCGCCGATGGCCCCAGCCACCTCACGATTGGTGCAATAGCCCGTTAGAATGCCTTCTTTGATGATGTGCCATTTCTGGCCGGCCACGCCGTCGTCGTCGTAACCGGTGCTGGCCATGTGCCCCTCGGTGACATTATCCGCCAGAAGGTTGACGTGCTTGGAGCCGTATTGAAACGAGCCCAGCTTGTCGGTGGTCAAGAAGCTGGTCCCGGCATAGTTGGCTTCGTAACCCAGCACGCGATCCAGTTCGCTGGGATGGCCGCAGCTTTCGTGGATGGTCAGCGCCAAGTGAGCGGGGTCCAGAACTAGATCGTATGGACCGGCAGCCGGCTGATCGGCAGCGAGCTTTTCGACCGCCTGGTCGGCGATGCGCTCCGCCTGAGAAGCCATGTCGTATTCCAACACGTGCTCGTGCCCGCGACGGCGAAAGGGCACGACGAAATTGCGGGACTGGAAGTCGCCGTCTTTGACCGCGGTGGCTCCGAACCCTCCGCCGACGGCCAGCAGGTCGAAGTCGATGAGCGATCCCTCGGTGGAAGCGAACAGCTTCACGTCTCGCTGGGTCCAGAGGTAGCCGTTGCTGCGTTTGATCTCGGGCCGACGGTGCAGAATGTCACATACTGTCAGTAACAGGCCGGTTTTTTCGTCCAGGGGCACCTCGAAGGGATCGATGTTCCGGCGAGTGGCGATGCGGTCCCGATGCACGGGCTCGGGGGCCAATCGGACGGGTTCTCTTATCAACAAATGGCTGGCCCGGGCGACTTCGACCGCACGGTCAGCGGTGGCGGCTACGTCGGCGGGGTGAAACGAGGGGCTGGCGGCAAAACCCCAGGCCCCTTTGTAGAGCGCACGGATTCCGTACCCGCCGCTCGTGTTTTCGCTGACGCCGCTGATACGTTGATCCTGGGCTCGGACCCGTTGGGTCTGGCTGGCCAGCAAGCGAATGTCGCCGTATTGACAGCCGCCCGCCTTGATGCGGGCCAGGGCGATGTCGGCAAAATCCTGCCAGCGATTCTGTTTGACCGCGTTAGCCTGCGTCTCGGGCAAGCGAGATCGGCCCGGAGCGCACCCGCCGATGTACACGGCAGCCACGCCGCCGGCTGTGGTCTTGATGAACTCCCGCCGCGAAGGGGATCGAATGATCCTCATGGTTGATTCTCCGAAACGCTCAACGAAGTGGCCCGGTCAGAATAGCCTAACAGACCGGCGGCCTGACGCCAAGGGAGGTTCGGTCCCTGTCGGCGCTTGTCGCCGTGGATGGGCTGGGGCGCTACAGGTTGCGACAAACGGTTCGGGTGGACCCCGAGGGCGGCGGACGGTTATACTGCATGCTCGGGTGTCGGCGGGCCAGAGGCCCCTACGACCAAGAACTGACGGCTTACGGGCCGGAAAGGAATTCCGATGAAGCGGATCCTGGTGGCGTTGATGTTGGTGGGCGCGGCGGGCATGGCCCCCTCGGCCAAGGCGGAAGGTCCCTCCGAGGGCATGGCCCTGATCAAGAAGATGGTCGAGGCTGCCAAGGTGGTGAAGGGAGCGAGCTATCGCGTGCAGGTTGAACCGATCGACCTGGGAAAGAAGTTTATTCCCCACATCGATGCCACTTGCCTGACGTGGGGGTTTCAAGACAACATGCCAAAAAAAGCCAAGGTGGAAATGACCACCAAGGAGGACGGCGCTTCCGAGACCAACCGCTTGACGCTCGGCGCGGTCGACGACGAATACTATCTAATCGACCACAAAACCAAGAAGGCGTACAAAGACATTGATCCGGCTGTGCTGGGTGCGATGTCCACCGCGTTTCAGGTGGCTTCGTATGTGTCGCTGCTTCAAACCGAACCCTACAAGCGGGAGTTGGAGAGCAAGACGCAGGAAGTCAAAGGCACCGAAACGGTTGACGGTGTTGAGTGCCACGTGGTTCACGTGGTTTACGGCGAGGGGCCTCGCCGGTCCGACTTTTACATCGCCAAGAAAGACCATCTGGCCCGCAAGATCGACCTGATCTGGATGGAGAACGAAGAGGGCAAAGGCGGCGTGGTTATCACCTACACCGACCTGAAAACCGATCCCAAACTTAAAGACGGCGCGTTTGCGTTCAAGCTCCCGGAAGGTTTTGAGCAATCGGACGACTACGCGCCCTAGTCGGGCGGGCGACGCCGCTTGCAAGCCAGCAGGGCTAGCAACCCGGCGATACAGCAGGCCTTCCAGACGAGCAGCCACCAGGGATGCCACCACGCGCCGGTGTACACTTCGACGACGTCTGACAGGCCGAACAGCAGGAACAGGGGGACGGCCATGAACAGCCGGCGCCGAACGCGGCCTGCTCTATGCCTGCCGACGAAAGCACATCCCAAACCAATGACGCACCACAGGGCGGCTTCGAGATAGTTAGCCGTTTGGAACATGGGTCGCTCCTTTTCGGCGGGGCCATGATTGATGGGCCGATGGGTCGTCGCGGACGACCCCGGGGGCGAGTCGATTCCGCCGTTTTCGGCGCCGCTGTCGTATTGTAGGCCCGTCGACGTGCATCCCATTCAGGGTGGCCCCGGCGCGCCGGGGTTGATGATGAGCATGGCCACGCAAGCGTGGCCATGGCACCCGACTTTGGGAATGCCCACCTTTTCTGGGATGCACGCGGCGTCTCGGGCGGGCAGGTTGGCTGGTTGCAATCGGCGGGGTCGGGCATAAACTATGCGTTTTCCAGGCGTTACGCGGCCAAGCGTTCAAGCCGCGTTTTTTTGTGCGTGCCGAATGTCCGACCCGCAGAGCCCAACCCGAATTGAATCGGCCGCCGCTGAGGGACGGGACCGCCCCGCCCTAGCCCGGCGGGTATTGTTGATCGGGTTGGATGGGGCCACCTTCGACGTGCTGAACCCCATGATGGAGGCCGGGCGAATGCCCCGGCTTCGGGCGTTTGTCGAGTCCGGCAGTGCCGGGGTCTTGCACTCGACCGTCCCGCCCATCACGCCGGCAGCCTGGACCACCTGCATGACCGGCAAGACGCCCGGGGCCCACGGCATCATCGATTTCGAACGCTACGACGTCCGCACCAACGCCCTGGGGTTCAACAGCACGCGATGCCTGGATCACGTGCGCTCCATCTGGCGAATCCTCAGCGATCGGGGGCTTAAAGTGGGCAGCGTCAACGTGCCCATGACCTATCCGCCCACGCCGGTCAACGGTTTCATGATCAGCGGCTTCGAGACGCCCAGTATCGACAGCGATTTCACGTACCCCCCCGACCTCAAAGCCGATCTGCTGCGGCAGTTTCCCGATTATTCCTACAAGACCAAGTGGCGCCGGCGCACGCTGGGCGGCCAAGCCCTGTTCGCCGAGAACCTGCGTTACATCGTGCGCAGCTTTCACCAGGGGGCTGAGCTGACCCGCTATTGCGGCGACGAATACGGCTGGGACGTGCTGATGGTGGTCTTGAAGCTGGTGGACAACTTGCAGCACAAAACCTGGAAATACCTGGACCCGCGCACCCGCGAGCAACACCCAGCCAGATCAGCCATGGTGGCTGGATGTTTCGACGAGTTGGACAAGGCGGTCGGGAACTTGTTGGATTACGCGGCCGAGCACCGGGCCCACGTGATGATTCTTTCAGACCACGGGCACGGCAGTCTGGAGGGCAAGGTTCAGCCTAATCTGATGCTCAAGCGCTGGGGGCACCTGGTGCTCAAGGGCGTGGGGGCCCGGTCGTCCACCCGGGCCCGGCACTTGCTGGACCGGCAAACCAAAAAGCGCCGGGGCAAGTTTGCCACGCGCAACTTTACGCTGGAAGACGACCTGGCTGTGGATTTTTCGCGGACTCGGGCTGCGGTGATGCACGCGGGGATGGCCGGGTTTTTGTACATCAATCTCAAAGGGCGGCAGGAGACCGGCATCGTCGACCCGGGCGACTACGAATCGTTGCGCGATCAGATTCGCGATCAGTTCCTGCAAGAAACGTGCCCTGGGCCCGACGGTCGGCGCGTTCGCATCTTCCCCGAGGTTCACAAGCCCGAGGCGCTGTACGGCTGTTCGCGCGATGAGAACCCGTGGCTGCCGGACCTGCTGCTAATCCCAGCCAAGGCGTTGGCGGTGGTGCGGAAGATTCGCGGCCTTAGGACCGTGCAATGGCTGCCCCCGTCCAGAATGGAGGGCACGCATCGCCCCGAGGGCATCCTGGCGGTGGCGGGGCCCGGCGTGGCCCGCGGACGTCTCGAATCAAACATTATCAACATCACGCCCACCGTCCTGGCCATGATGGGTTTGAACGTCCCCGACGACCTGCAAGGCGAGGTGATGGAACGGCTCTTCGATCCGCCCCTCGAAATCGGGCGCCAAGCCGTGGCACCCAGCCAGAGCGCCGGCGCCGACCGGGCGGTCTATTCCGAAAAAGAGCAGGAGCTATTGACCCAACGGCTTATGGACTTGGGGTATTTGGAGTAGCCGACTGCCCGGCGGGCGACGTTGTCGTCGGCGGCGCGGGCGGGCCCGCATGGTCTTGGTGGCTCTTGGCCTTTTCTCGGGCTTTAATGCCGGCAAGGACTTGATCCAGCTTGCGCTTGACGGCGTCCCAGAAGACCGGCGAGTTGACGGCCAGTCGCGGCACATGCCGACCGGCCAGGTACAGCGCCGGGGTGGCCGGTAACTTGACTTTTATGGCCAGTTCGATGTCTTCGGCAATGCGCTGGGCGACCGCGTCTGACTTCATGGTTTCCTCGAACTCGTCGGGGTCCAGGGCCAAATCCTCGGCCAATTTGCGATAGTCAAACTTGGCCAGGGATTCTTTCTCGCCGGCTGCGAAGATCAGATCGTGGGCCTTCCAGAAGGCGTCGTTGCCGCCCATGGCGCGAGCGGCCTCGGCTGCGCTCGCCGCTCGGCAAGCATAGACGTGCATGTCCTTATGCACCTTGGGGTTGCAGGCCTTGTTGGCGGGGAAGTGCTTGAAGACCACCTTCAGGTCTTCGCCAAACTGGGGCAACAACTCGTGGTCGACTTTCTTGGCGAAGCGGCGGCAGTGCGGGCATTGCAGATCGGAAAAAACCACCAGGGTCAGGCGCAGCTTGCCGGGGTTCTTGATGGGGTCGTCGGGGCGGATGGGGATGGTGTACTTTTCATTGGCCTGGTACATGCTGTAGAGCGTGGAGGCGTGGTTGCGGACCTGCTGCATCAAACGGTCCAGCCCCGCATAGGCCCGGGCCTTGTCCGCATACTCGAAAAACCAGAAGAAGGCGGACAAGGTGGTGCCGATGGCGAGCAGAGCGGTCATCACCAGGCGCCGGGAGGGATAGATGGGCCTGAGGATGCGTCGATGCAGGTCAGTGGGCGTCGGCGAGTCCGCGGCCCGGTCGGGGTCAACGATTTCGCCGCCCGGTTCGGTGGTTGAGTCGGCCTGGGCGGGGTGGACAGTCCGGTCAGTGAATTCGGCGAACCTCTTGCCGGGCCAAAGCAGCACGTTGCAGGCCAGTAGCAACCCGTTGACGGCATGGGTCTCCACACACCAGGGGCACCAGGTGTCCATCTTGGTGAACATGATGGACAGGAAGTAGACCGACCCCGCCAGCCCGGCCAAGTTGACCAGTAGCAGGCAGGCGTGCATCCAGCGCCGGCGGTGATCGGGGCGCCCGATGAGGATGTACCACCCGGCGAACGCCAGGAAGTAGAGCAGGCCGTACATCGCCACCGGCCTGGGCTTGAGCTGGATGATGCCCAACACGGGCCTGGGGTCGTACTTTTTCTTCGGATCGACGTTGTCGGGAACGTACGGAAACAGGGCATAGCCACTGGAAAGCACGTCCTGGCAACTGACCTTGCTGTCCTGGCCGCCGTCGCAAACGCTGTCGAACCAGCCCACGCCGGTTTTTTGGGTCAGGTGTTTGACGATCAGGTTGTAGCTGATCAGGACGCCGAAAAGCGCCAGCAAGATCGCCGGGACGAGGATCGGCCAAGTGCGTCTCATAGTTTGCAGGACTCCCCGCGGAAGGTGTTCGAGGGCATTGGGACCAAGCCCCGGAAAGGACCGGCCGCGTTGCCCGGTCGGGGGGTATTGTGGCCAAGATCGGTCCCGCGGGCAAACCCCGCGGCCGATTCGTTACTTGCCGGCAACACAGTTCGTCCGCGTCGGGGTTTAGAGCCTGCGCACGTGAAGCCAGGCTTCGGCCTGCCGGCAGGCCATGCGATATCCCCGGGCATAACGGCGGTCGGCCACCAGGGCGATCAGCAGCACCAGTAGTGGATAACCCAGGTAACGGGCATAATGGCCCATCCGGGCCGTCCCCGAGGTGAACGACGCCGGAATGTCCATAGCCTGCGCTGCGCTGGTGTAAACCCCACTGAGCGGGCTGCCCAGCGACCCCAGCCATTGTTCCCAGGGCAGCAGCAGGACCAGCACCACGGCCATCCACAACAACCCCGCCAAGCTGCCGCGTACCCCGCCCAATCGGCCGGAAAAAGCCAGATTAAGTGCCACGAAGTAGCACAGCATCAGCAGGATGCAACTGATCACCCCGGCAAATGAAGCCAAGGGCATGACCGCTTCGACGGTCTGCCGAACGCGGCGGGCGGTGGTCGGGTCGATGGTGGCACCGGCGGACGCCGCCGATGGAGTAGCCTGTGGCGCATCCGCGGAGTCGGCGTCAAGGGGGTCCGCATCGCCTGCTGACGCGAACGCGTCCCCGGCGGCAAGGTCGGCGGGATGGTCTGCATCCGACGTGGCCGCCGGGGTGTGATCGGGCAATATCCAGGCCGGTCGCCAGCGGGCCGTGGAGTAGACGCCCGCTTGCAACAGCAGAGAAAACGCCAGCAAGACCAGGAACAGCCGCCGGACCGCGGCGATCATTCCCAGGGCAGCCGTGTAGTCCTGACAGTTTTCAAGCTCGAAGGCGGGGCGAGGCTCGGCAGCGGATTTGGGGTGTTCAGCCATTGTCGGGCTCTCCTCAGGTGGGCGAGGGATCTGCGGCGATCTCAGCGAAGACCTCCTCGGCGACTTCAATGGTGCGTTCGATATGCTGGGCGTCATGGGCGGCCGAGACGAAAAAGCACTCGAACTGTGACGGAGGCAAATAGACGCCCCGGTCCAGCATGGCGTGGAAGTATCGGCCATAGGCGGCTGTGTCGCTGGTTCGGGCGGTGACAAAATCAGTCACCGGTGTCGACGAAAAGAACACGCAGCCCATGCTGGCTGACCTGGCGAGTTGGATGGCCACGCCGGCTTCTTCGGCGGCGGCCAAGAACCCCTCGGCCAATAAGCGGCTGCGTTGTTCCAATTGGTCGTACACACCGGGTTCACCCAGGGCCTGTAGCGTGGCCAGGCCGGCCGCCATGGCCAGCGGATTGCCCGAGCCGGTTCCAGCCTGATAGACCGGACCCGAAGGAGCCAGCAACTCCATGATGTCGCGACGACCTCCCAAGGCCGCCGCCGGCAAACCACCGCCCAGTATTTTACCCAGCAGGGTCAGGTCTGGTTTCACTTGCAAGAGCTGTTGGGCCCCACCGGCCGACACGCGGAAGCCGGTCATGACTTCGTCCAGAATCAGCAGGGCCCCGTTTGCGTCGCAAAGCTGTCGCAACGCCTGCAGATAGCCGTCGGCGGGCTGGACCAGCCCCATGTTGCCGGCGATCGGTTCGATGAGCAATGCGGCGATGTCCCTGCCGTGATCCTGGAATAGTCGACCGGCGGCCTCGAGGTCGTTAAAGGGCATCAACAGGGTGTCGGCCGCGGTCCCGGCTGGGACGCCGGGCGACGAGGGTTGCCCGAGGGTCGCGGTCCCTGAGCCGGCCTGGACCAGCAGGCCGTCGGCGTGGCCGTGATAGCAGCCATCGCACTTGATGATTCTGTCGCGCCCGGTAAAAGCCCGAGCCAACCGCACGGCGCTCATGGCTGCTTCGGTCCCCGAGTTCACGAAGCGAACCAGGTCGATCGACTCGAAGCGCGAGACCACCAGTTCAGCCAGTTGAGCTTCCAATTCGGTGGGCGTGCCGAAGGTCAGGCTCTTGGCGGCGGCTTTGCCCACCGCGGCTTCGACGCGCTTATCTGAGTGACCCAGAATCAACGGGCCCCAGCCGCATACGTAGTCAATGTAATCGTGGCCGTCGACGTCGGTCAGGATTGGGCCGACACCCTTGACCATGAAACGCGGGATACCTCCCACGGCGCCGAAGGCCCGCACCGGCGAACTGACCCCCCCGGGCATCACCAGGCGGGCAGCCTTGTGACAGCGTTCGGATCGCTCCGTCGATCGACCGGCCATCAATTCTGACATGACGTCATCATAAATCGGCGGTCAGACCTTTCAAGCCCCAGCCCGCCGCGACCTGGGCGGGGGGTCAACGCGGCCACCAGTCTTGCCGCCCCGGTGGGCCGGCTTCCCATTGATGGACCGCCGCGGCCGCCCGCAGGTCGGTCCAGGCTTGTCGCAGGCGAATGCGGGCCAGGGCCAACCCGGCATCGGTTCCAATCAGGTCCCGCTGGGCCTCGTTGAGCCGCACCAGCGAAGCCTTACCGGCGGCGAACTCCTTTTCCACGATGCGGCGATTCTCCTGGGCGGCCACCAGGTTCATGTCCTGCAAGCGAACCTGCTCCTGCGAATTGACCAGCGTGGTTACACTTTGCCGCACCTCCGATGCCACTTTCTGTCTTCGCCGGCGCAAGTTGGCCAACAACTCCCAGCGCTGGGCCTGTGTCTGCCGGAGGCGCGAGGTCCTGAACCCCCCGGTAAACAGGTTCCAGCGCAGCTCGATGGCCCCTGCCGAGGCCTGGTCGTCGACGCTGTACTCCAGATTGGACAAGCGATCGAACCCATAGGACCCATTCAGCAAAATGCTGGGGCTAAATTGCCCTTTAATGGATTTGACCTGCTCGGTCTTGCTCTTGAGCTCGAACTCGGCCTGGGCCAAATCGGGACGGGCCGCCCACGCCTTTTGCACCCATTCGTCGGCGTCGGGGGCGGTCAATTCGTCCTCGGATTCAGCCTCTAGAGGTGACAGCTTCACGTCATCGGGCAGTCGGGCGTCGTCCATGCCCATCAACTCAGCCAAGGCAATGCGGGCGTTGTCGTACAGACCCAGGGCTGCCTGCTCGTCGGTCCGGGCGGCCAGCAGCCGCACTTGAAAGTTGAGCACGTCAGCCTCGGTCGCCTTGCCCGCGGTTCGTCGTTTACGGACGGCTTCTAGCTGCTGGCTGCTGAATTCCACGTCGGCCCGGGTGATGCGCAGGCGCTCGCGGCCCAACTGGGCCTGAAAATAGGCCCCATCGGTGGCTTGCACCAGCAGGCGCTGGGCGTCGGCAAGTGACATCTTAAAGGCACTGTGCGTGTACTTGGCCGCCAGGACGTTGGCCTCGCGGCTGAGCCC
>JBHHVM010000016.1:0-17518 GCA_046754265.1 Phycisphaerae bacterium | reverse complement strand
GTGATAAAGGGTCAGGTAGCGCTCAAACAGACCGCCGAAACTGTGATGCCAGGGGAGGTAGGACATCAGCACGTCCTTCTCGTCCACGTCCCAGATCAACGACACCGCCTTTTGCTGCGAGATGAGGTTGCGATGGCAAAGCTGTACGCCCTTGGGCGGCCCGGTAGTCCCGGAGGTGTACATGATGGTGCAGAGGTCGCCCGGTCGAACCGCGTCGATGTGCCGGTCCACGACGGCTGGCGACACACCACCGTCACTTGTCAACTCGCCGAAATCCAACGCCCCCCAGGCCTTGGCGTCGTCGTCGAAGTCCATGCAGAAATACTGTTGAACCCAGGGGTGCCGGGAGCTTTCGATCTTGGCCAGTTGGTGCATGCCCGAAACCACCACCCTCGATGGGCGGGCGTGTCCCAGAACGTAGGCCAGTTGCGGTGGCGGATAGCCCGCGAAGATCGGCACCGACACCGCGCCGATGGACATGGCTGCCAGCTCGAACAGGTACATCTCCGCGCGGTTCTCGGAGATCATGGCGATGCGGTCGCCGGGCCCGGCGCCCCGGGCCAGCAGGTTGGCCGCGATGCGGAACGTGCTTTGGGCGAAGTCTGTCCAACTCAGTGCCTGGACCTGCTCGTCGTGTCGGTAGCGCAGGTAGGTCTTGTCGCCAAAGCGCCGGGCCCGGTCGCGCAGCAGGACGCCCAGCGAAGGTTCATAGGTTCCCAGCGGCACTGGATGGCTGTGCTCGGCGCCGACGCGCTTGATGCCGATGCGTTCATCCAGGCCCATCGGCGTCGTCTGGCAGTAGGCCAGGCACGAGTCGCGCAGCAATTCCTTGGTGAGCGTGAATCGTTCTTCCGGAAGGCGAAACACGTAGTCGGTGCTCAACGGGTCGACGCCGGCCCGTCTGCGCACCAGGTGCGACGCCACGAAGTACACGATGTTGGCGGCCAATTCCTTGATGTGCGAACACCCCGCCCGGCCACCGATGCGCCGCGTGATTTCGTGGATCACGCCGCGCTCGATGCGCAGGCCCACCAGGCAGTCCGCAACCGCCTCCACTTCGCGACACACCGGAAAGGGCGCCCGGATCATGTCCAACCGGGCCCGGGTGATCTGCTCGTCGGGAAGAAAGACATTGAGTTCCAGCTTGAGCAGGTGCTCGTCGTCCAACATGGTGCCCACCAGCAACATGTTGCCGGCCCCGGCGTCATACAGTTCGATGTTGAAGTTTCGCTGCGCAGCCAGTTTCATTGGATTGATCCTCGATCCATTCTCGCCCGCCCCCTGCTCTCGGAACCGGATTGCCCGGGCCATGGCGTCCTGCACCTGCCGGCCCAGCGATCGAAACAATTCCTCGTGTTCGGTCAGGCCCGCCCGGGCGGCGTAACGGCACAGCGGCGTCAGGATCCACTCCTCGTTGGAAAAGAGTTTGACGTCGCTCAGCCCGCGGGACAGCGCTTCACCAAAAGTCTTCAACGAGCTGGTGACGTGGCCGGCCACCGAAAAGATGGTCTCCCGGTGGGCTTGCCAGATATCCTCGTACACGTCGTCATCGGTGTAAGCCCCGGCTGACCGCCCGACCTCGAACACCGCCCGCGTCACGCGGTCCACAAACTCGGCCTTGGTGGGGTCCTGACACAAATCGCCCATCCGCAGATCGATCAATTCACCGCTGGGTTTGACGGTGTGTATCAACCCGCCCACGTTGAGCACCGTCGATATCATGGCCTTGTCGAACTCGATGCGCGTGCCGGGCACGTCTCGGGCATGGTTGAAACGATAGCCGTGGTCCGAAAGGATCGCTTCGATGCGCCGGCGCTCGGGTTGGCCGCCGCCTGCGAAGATCAAGCTTCCCTTGGCCTCCAGAATGTAGGTGGTGTCAGCCCCGGTTCCCCGGCGGCCGCCGGCTTGCAGCGATATTCCCCGCACCACGCGGTCCAGCAGGGCGGCGATCATGTCCTTCGTCACGCCCTCCAGCCGGCCCATCAGCATGGATTCGCGCAACTGCTGCTCGTAGGTCTGCACCGTTTGCTCGGCCAAGATGCCGTTGGGCAGGACCAGCGAAATCGGGACTTGACTCGCAACGTCGTCGATGGACTTGAGCCGGCTGCGCTGGGCCAGGTTCTCCAGGAACCGGGTCAGCTCACCGGTATACAATCCCAGTTGGTCGGGGTTGCAGCAGACGAACAGCAATTCGGGCAGGTGCCCGCGCGCGTCAGCCTCCAACAGGTTGGAAAAGACGCGCTGCCGCAGGGCGATGGCCCGCATCTTGCCGCCCTCGTCGAGCCTCAGCGAGCCGGTCTTCTTGAGCACGTCGGTGATGCCGTCACCGGTCCGCCCGATGAAACAGTCACCTTTGGCGTGAACGAAGAAGGCCACCCCCAGCGAACCGGGAGGATGGACGCCTAGCTTACCTTCCTGCAACATGATCCACCTTGGAAAACTCGCGGGCCAACAGGGCTGCACCGTAGGCGCCGGCGTGCTGCGGCAACGGCGGGAGCAGCACGTCGGTCTCCATGACTTCCTCCAGGGCCCGAACCATCGCCCGGCAGTGGGCCACCACTCCGCCGGTGGCGGCCACCGGTCCGTCGCGGGTGGCCACCATCTCGAAGACCCGGGCGGCAATCGATCGGAACAGACCCATGGAAATGTCCTGCCGGGGTTCACCGGCCTTGATGCGCTCGATCACTTCGGTTCCGGCAAACACCGTGCAGTAGCTGTTGACCACCGTGTCCGACGTCGAACCCAAGGCCAAAGTGTCGATCTCGCTCAGCGGAATGCCCAGCTTCATGGCGATCGACTCCAGGAAGGTGCCCGTACCGGCCGCGCACTTGGAGTTCATGCGGTAGTCAGCCATCTTGCCGCGCGAATTGACCCAGATGACTTTGGTATCCTGCCCGCCGATGTCAATGATGCCGCGAACTTCGGGATACCACTGCCTGGCCCCGCGGGCATGGCAGGTGATCTCGGTCACGCGGCGGTCGGCGAAGGGCACGTTTTCGCGCCCGTAACCGGTAGAGACACAGAATGTCACCGAATCGCCCTGCCGGTCGGCGCCACTAAGCGCCAAGGTCAGGGCCTGTTTGGCCGCCTCGGCATAGTCGAAACCGGAGGGGACTGCGCCATGCCCCAGCAGTGTCTTGCCCTCACCCAGCACGACGCACTTGGTCGCGGACGAGCCGGCGTCGATGCCCACATACACCGGTCCGTTCATCGTTGGCACTCCCCGAGTTGTTCGATGAAAGCCTCGATGTTGGTCATGGTCTGGGCCGTGGAGAAAAACCGCTGATCGCTCAAGTCGCCGTCGATGACCAGCACCGGCATGTCGCACTGTTCGCGCAGGCGTTGGGCCATCCCGAAGCGCGAGTTGGTGTTGTTGGGACAGGTTCGGGCGTTGTGAAAGATGGCCCCGTCGATGCCGAAACGCTCGAACATCTCGACGAGAAACGCCTGTTTGAACGCCTCGTCCCGATTGATGAAGATCTCGATGCTGGTACGGGCCATCCACTCCAGCGGATCCCCGCCGGTGTATTCTTGAAAGGCCCAGGAATTGCAGTACGTGCTGGCCGCCACCACAGCCGAGAGGTCAAAGAACTTCTCGGACAACTCGCGGACCCTGGGCCAGACCGGCATGCCCTCCCAATAGAGGCGATATCGTTCGCCGGAGACCGCACCGATGCCGTCATCGACCCGTTGGCGCATCTCGGCCAGCAGCGCGTCGTAATAGTCGATGGCTCTCTGCGAGCCGCGCAGCAGGATCACCGGGGCCATGTGGATCAACCCATCCCAGAACGTCATCGGGGCAGGTCGATGACGGGCGGTGTTCAACACCTCGCCCCACAACGAGCTGGCCCGACTGGATAGCGACACAACCTCCTCGAGTCGGTCCATCTTCAGGCTTTGCACGAGCATGGCTTCGATCTGCCGGACCAAGCGCTCCAACTGTCCGCGGACAAAGGTCACCTGAGCCGGCGTCACTTTGCCCAGATGCGTCGGCGGGCAGATACCGGTGACCGGGGCGTCGTGCCGCCGGCCGAAAAAGCTCCACCAGTCCTGCACTTCCCGGCACTGATTGGTGCTATAGACCAGCAGGTCCGGCACCGGCGGGCCGTCGATGCCAAAGGCGTCTTTCAACGGGCTGTACCCCGCCAGCGCTGAGCCGATGTCGCTGGTCATGTACGAACACGACTCGCCGCAATAGCCGGCGCTGACCGCGTGCGGGATGTACCGGTGGCTTGCCTTTTTGGCGCCCATCAACGCCCCGTGGTTCTCCGGAAAATAAACGGCGTAACCCAACGCGGTCAGAATCTCGCACGGGCCCACCGAAGAACACCAGGCCACGCGCCGCGACGGATCCCGGGCGGCTGAATCCAGATCGAGGAAGTAGTCCCGCATCAGCTCCTTGAGCCGCTTTTGCGATCGAATCTCGACTCTCTTGAGGGTCTTGTTCACGTCGGGTTGTCCCACGGCAAGACAATCGAGCGCAGGGACACGCCTTCCTTCATGACGTCGAAGGCCTTGCTGATGTCCTCCAGGGCGAAGCGATGGGTCACCTGCCGTTCGATGTTCACCTTGCCTTGCTCGACCATCCGAATCAGCGGAACGTAATCTGTGGGCCGACACCCCAGCGAGCCGACCACTTCGATCTCTTTGAACATGATCTTGCCGGCCACCACCGATATCTTCTCGTGCGTGTACCCGACGACGACCAGCCGTCCTCCGACGCGCACACACTCGAAGGCCTCCTCGATGGTGCGCGGGTTACCGATGACTTCCATGGCGATGTCAGCCCCGCCGCCGGTCAGCCTCTTGACCTGCTTGCTGACCCGTTCGACGGCCGACGCGTTGATGGTCTCGACCGCCCCGAACTCCCGGGCCCATTCCAACTTGCGCTCGCTGGCGTCGACGGCGATCACCGAACCGCCCGCTGCCGAGGCCAATTGCACGGCGTTCATGCCCACCCCGCCGCAGCCAAAGATCACCACGGTGTCACCGGGCTGCACCTTGGCGCGATTCTTTACGGCGTGATAGGGCGTGGAGACCGCGTCGGCAATGATCGAGGCTGCCTCCAGCGGAATCGACTCCGGTAGATCCAGTACGTCCTTGGCGGGAACAGCCACGTACTGTGCGTAGGCCCCGTCGAAGTGGTTGCCCAGCATGCGCATGTCCGAGCAGATGTTCTCTCGCCCCGCACGACACATCGCGCACCGCCCGCAGGTCAGCACAGCCGGGATCAGCACGCGGTCGCGCTTATTGAAACGGGTCACGCCCGACCCAACCTCCTGCACCGTTCCCGAAGCCTCGTGGCCCAACACGAGGGGCGGCTTCTTGAACGTGGGCACGCCGTGCTCGATATAGTGCAGGTCCGTATGACACACGCCGCAGGCCGCCACCTTGACCAGGATTTGGTCGTCGGTGATGCTTGGAACGGGCAGTTCCTCGATCTTGAGCCCCTTTTCAGGGCCATGGAATACAATCGCTTTCATCGGTTCGTCCTTGCCTGTCGGCCATCCTCACGCATGGGTCCACACCGGCGTTCGCTTTTCCATAAAGGCGGTCACGCCTTCGTGGGCGTCGGATAGTTGCATCAATTCATCGAGGTATAGCGTTTCAGCCCGATCCAGGTGCTCAAGGAGTTGGTCTTTGGCCCACAGCGTCGTCGCCCGTTTGGCCAGACGCATCACCGGGCGCGACAGTTTGGCCAGGCCCGCCAGGTAGCCCCGGACGCCGGTCTCAAACTCGGCGGCGGCGTATAGCTGATTGACCAGTCCGATGCGGTACGCCTCAGCCGCGTCAATCGTCGCTCCCAATGCGGCCAACTCGATGGCCCTATTCAATCCGACGCGTTGCGGGAACGTGCAGGCTGCCACCGGCGGAAAGACGCCCACCTGCACTTCCGGTTGTCCGAATTTCGCCCGGTCCGATGCCAACACAATGTCACAGAAACAGGCCAACTCACAGCCGCCGCCCAGGGCCGCCCCTTGAACCACCGCGAGGGTCACCGCGTCGGTGGCCGCCAGCTTGCGGAAGATGCCGTGAAACTGGGAGATCATCTCCCCCACCTTCTCAGGCGTGTGGTCCGCCACGTCCACACCGGCGCAAAACGCCTTGCCCGTAGCTCGTATGACGATGGCGCTCAAACCCGCGTCGGCCGACACGCTTTCCATCACGTCGTTGAACTGGGCCATCATGGGCAGGTGCATCACATTAAGCGGCGGACGATTCAGGGTGATCGTCGCGATGCCGTCTTTGACGTGACACTCCAAGAACCGGTCGTCGCTCATGTGAGTCTTCCCTGTTTGAGGTCCGGCGGGTCACACACCCTTCGCCGGTTGGTGCCCCTGGCCTATTTGACTACGGACGAACAGGCTGTGCATCGTTTCCGCGGTTTGCCCAGCCGGCGATCAGGTTGTATAGCCACGCAAAAATTGCCCCTCCGATCAGTCCATCGCCCAAAGCCCAGGGCAACCCGATGAAGCTGCCGGCTGGACTGATGCTGTAGCCGCGATAGACTTGGCCGATCAGGGTGGGTTCGCCCGTGGCTCCGTCAAACATGATGATCCACCAGGTGACGGCAAAAAGACCAACCGCCCAAAAAACTCCACAGGCCAGTGCGAATGCTTTGATGTTCAGATTCATGGCCAACCCCCATATTCAGGACAATCCCTGTTGACGCTTCGCCCTCCGGCTCTGCTTAGATGCACTGTCCCCCGTCCACGCGAATCACTTCGCCGGTGATAAAACGAGCCCGATCACCACACAAAAAGGACACCAACTCCGCCACGTCCTGCGGCTGACCGACCCGACCGAGCAGAATCTCATCGACGGACTTGCTCAGCTCTTCCGGCGGTATCGCCTGGAGAATCGGCGTCTCGATCATGCCCGGCGCGACGGCGTTGGCCGTGATGTTGAACCGGGCCACTTCTCTGGCCAGGGCCTTGGTAAACCCAATCACGCCTGCTTTGGCAGCCGAGTAGTTGGTCTGCCCGAACTTGCCGCGTAACCCGTTGATGCTGGAAACGTTGACCATCGCCCCCCAGCCCTGGGCCCGCATGGCTGGCACCACCGCCCGGGCGAAGTGAAACATGCCGGTCAGATCGACGTCGATGACTTCGCGCCATTGCGCGTCGGTCATCTTCCAGATCACCTGATCGCGAAACACCCCGGCGTTATTGACCAGAATATCGATCCCGCCGAATTGGCCCACGAACGACTCGACAGCCCCGCGAACCTGGTCGCCATCCCGCACGTCGCCGGTTCGGACCCAGGCCCGGCCACCGTTCGACTCGATCCGTTCGACGACCGGTTTGCTGTCTTCGGTGGCGCCCAGATAGAACAGACCGACGTCGCAGCCATCGCGGGCCAGCGTCTCAGCGACGCATCGGCCTATCCCGCTGCTGCCGCCGGTGACCAGGGCTCGTCGTTTAGATTCGTTCATGGGCGCGCATCCACCCTCGACCCTTAGCAGCCAGTCGAAGAACAGGGGCTTTCTGTGTGGCACCGGTTTCCAACCGGTGAAGACACGGGTTGAAAACCCGTGCCACACTTTTTCAACGGCCTATTAGGGAGCGACGGCCTCAGCCTTGATGGCTGCTCCACATTGGCCGCAGTACTCAAACTGCTCGGGAATGCCCTTGGCCCCGCATTCGGGACACTGTTTGGCGTAGGGCCCCCACAAGAATTCGCTGGAACCGCCCTGGGCGGCTTTGCGCCGCAAGCCCACATAGTCAGCCTTGCGTTTTTCCACGAATGCGGTCATCCCCTCGTGGGGTTCGAGGCTGGTGTAGTGAATGGCCAACCAGTCGCGGGCGTGACCGACGGTCGAGTGCCACGACAGGTCCTTCCAGAAGTTCAACTGGCTCTTGGTATACCGCGTACACTCGAAGAACTTGTGGACGATCTGGTCGCACAAATCAGCCACCACCTGGTCCATCCGCGAGAAGTCGAGGCCAAAGCCGTCCTGTCCCTTGATGGCTTTGCGGATTTGCTCCGGCGTCGAGCGCTTCTCAAAGGGGCTTTCCCAGGGGTCGGTGTTCCAATCGGCCAGATAGGTGCGATTGCCGGTCAACTGCGTACAGAACTGGCCGTCCGCATCTTGAACCGTCGGCACCACGACGTTGACCAGCCCCATGGCCAAGGACGTGTAGGCCCCGTAGCGCTGATTGAGAAACAAGATCCCGCGGGCCTTGCGGTCCCCGACGGTCATGGGCAGCCATTGCGTCGAACCTCCGCAGGCCACCGAGCCCACCTTGGTGCCCACCTGGGCAATGAAGGTATGTTCGCCCATCACGGCCAGGTCGCAGGCCAACTGGCTTTCATTGCCCCCACCCACAGCCATGCCGTTCAGCCTGGCGATGACCGGCTTGGCGCAGTTGGTGATGGACTCGATATAGCTCTTGAAGCAACACATGTACTTCCAGTAATCGCGGGGTTTTTGGGTGTAGCTTTGCTGGTACTCTTTGACGTCCCCGCCCGTGCAGAACGCAGCCGGCCCCGATCCGGTGAACACCACCACAGCCACGCTGTCATCCCACGACGCATCCTGAAAGGCAGCGGCCAGCTCCTGAAGCGCCGAGGTGCTGTAGGCGTTGTAGTTGTGGGGGCGGTCGATGGTGATCCGGGCCACCCAGTCCTTCTTCTCGTAGCCAACTTCCCGGAATTGGAACGACCCCGATTCTCGATGTGGAAACATGCTCATGGGGGTTCTCCAGTTAGGCCGCCGCCGGGGCAGCATGTCCGTACCACAGCCCCCCGAAGTCGCCCGGACAGCCGCCAGCCCGGCGCGAACTGCGGGGTGTCGAATAGCTACAAAACGCGAACGAACGTTCGTTCGCTTTTGTGGCCAAAATCCATCACCGGCAAACCTCCGGCACCGGCGCTGCCTGAATTATGCCCGTATAATCCAAGCTGTCAACCCTATTCTCGGCGGATTCTTGTTGACAAGCGAGCCCGTCGGGCGCATAGTCAACAGAAGAGTTGTTTGGCATCCACATGGAAACCTCCAGAATGGAATTGACAGAATCAGAACGAACGTTCGATTCACAGACGGCGACTGACGTAACTTCGGGCGGGCAAGGCACTTACGACGAGCGGCTGAACCACATCCTCGGGGCAGCCACGGCTGTCATCGCCCAGGTGGGCTATCAACGGGCGTCCATGCGGGCGGTGGCCAAGGCGGCTGGGGTCAGCCTGGCTGGGATGTACCACTACTTCGACAGCAAGGAGAAAATGCTCTTCCTGATTCAGTTCCGGGCCTTCAACTCGCTGCTAAACAACCTCCGTGAGAAACTCCACGGCGTGGACGAGCCCGTCGAGCAGCTTCGGGTGATGATCCGGGCCCACATAGGCTATTTCGCAGCCAACATGGCCGCCCTGAAGACCTGCTCACACGAGCTCGATTCGCTTTCGGGAGAGGCCTACGACGAAACCCGGCGCATCCGGCACGAATACTACGAATTGACCCGTTCGATCGTGGCTCGCGTCGCTGAGACCCGGCCCTCGAATAACGCCGGCGACTGGCACGTGGCCACCATGTCCCTGTTCAGCATGCTCAACTGGCTTTACCGCTGGTACGATCCCAAACAGGGCCGATCTCCGACCGTGCTGGCCAGCCAGATCGCCGACCAGTTCCTCTACGGCATCATCGGGGCGGGCCCGGCGTCGGATGAGCATGGCTAGCCTCCGCCAGGGATCGACGCACCAGACCCTAAACGGGGAGACATTGCCGTGTATCTGCCGGATATCGAGCTACACCGAAGCAGCACGCTTGCCGAAGCAGCCGATCTGCTTGACCGATACGCCCCGCACGCCCGGGTCTTGGCGGGCGGCACCGACCTGCTGGTCGATCTCAAGACCGGCCGATCGCAGGCGGCTCATCTGGTGTCGGTCAACCGCATCGAAGCTCTACACGGCATCAGCTCGACTAAAACCGGCCTGCGCATCGGCGCCCTGACCACAATCACCCAATTGGACGAATCGCCGGCGCTTGGCGAACCGTTTGCCCCCATCCGCGATGCCACCTCGCAGATGGCCGCCCGCCAGATACGCAACCTGGCCACCGTGGGCGGCAATCTGGCCAGTGCCGTGCCCTGCGCCGATTTGCCCCCCATCCTCACGGCCATGCATGCGTCGGTGGCGTTGTGGTCAACGCAAGGGACGCGCGAAGTCCCGCTGGAATCGTTCTTCGTGGGCGTGCGGCAGACGGCCCGGCGCGACGACGAGATCCTTACAGCCGTGCTGGTTCCGGAACTACCTGCCGGTTTCGGGGCTGCGTATGCACGGTTTGCTCTGCGGGCAGGCAACGGCATCGCCGTGGCCTCGGTCGCCGCCGGTCTGAGAATCATGCCAGATGGTGTCATCCAGGAGGCTCGCGTCGTGTTGGGGGCGGTGGCTGCGGTTCCGAAACTCGTACCTGATGCCGCTTCGTCCCTGGTGGGTGGCCCTGCCAGCCCGGATCTTTTCGAACAAGCTGGTCGTATCACCATGGAGGCGGCTGAACCCATCTGCGACGTTCGCGGGTCGGCCGAGTTTCGCCGCGAACTGGTCGGCGTGTTGACCCGCCGGGCCCTGCAGACCGCCTGCGATCGGGCTGGGGAGAGCACGTGATGACCACCGTGCGAACCTTGACCGTCAACGGGCAGGACCATCGCCTGGCCGTCGAGCCCTTCGAGACCTTGCTCGACGTCCTGCGCGACAAGCTGAACCTGACCGGCACCAAGAAGGCTTGCAACGCCGGCGACTGTGGGGCCTGCACCGTCCTGATCGACGGGCAACCCTTCAACAGTTGCCTGGTCCTGGCCGACGAAGTCGATGCCCGGGCCGTCACCACCATCGAAGGCTTGGACCGGCAAGGGGATTTGACCGCCCTGCAAAAAGCCTTCGTAGGGGAAGGGGCAATTCAGTGCGGCTACTGCACGCCCGGGATGGTCCTGGCCGCCACCGCGTTGGTGGACGAAACACCCAACCCGTCCGTCGAGCAGATCAAGGACGCCCTGGCTGGCAACCTGTGCCGCTGTACCGGCTACACCGGAATCCTCCGGGCGGTGCGGCGCTGCGAAAACTACCGAAACGACGGGACCTGCGCCCAAAAAGATGTTTCACGAACGCACGCGGCGGACGAGCCTGCACCCGCGGCCACCGCCAAACCTGAATCCGCTCTGCAAAGCGTGGGCGTCTCCATCTCGCGCGTCGACGCAGCCGACAAAGCGACCGGGCGGGCCCAGTTCACGGCTGACATCAAACTGCCCAACATGATCCACGGGCGCATCCTGGGCTCGTCGATCGCCCACGGATACGTCAAACGGGTCGATACGTCACGGGCTGAGGCGCTCGAGGGCGTTTTGGCTGTCATCACCGGCAAAGATGTGCCCGACACCAAGCACGGCGTGTCGCCGGCCCGTTACGACGAGGACGTGCTGGCCAAAGACAAGGTCCGTCACGTAGGCGATCCGGTCGCAGCCGTGGCTGCGGTCGACGAAAGAACCGCAGACAAGGCCCTGTCACTGATCGACGTCGAATACGAAGAACTACCGCCCGTCCTGGACCCCCGCCAAGCCATCGCCCCGGGCGCTCCGCTGTTGCACGAGCGCTTCAAACGCAACATCAACACCCACGTGCAGCAGCACTTCGGCGACGTGGAAGCTGCGTTCGCCGAATCGCATCTCGTCCGCGAGGAGTCCTTCACCGGAAACCACATCTACCAATGTCCGCTCGAGCCGCACGCCTCCATCGCCACCTGGGAACACGATGGGTCTTTGCGGGTCTATACGTCGACGCAAGTGCCGCACTATGTGCAATACATGCTGGCCCACGTGCTGCACATTCCGCTGGGGCAGATTCGCGTGATTCGTCCGCCCGTCGGCGGCGGTTTTGGGGCCAAGGCAGCCACCAGCCCGTTGGACCTCTGCGCGGCCATCCTCAGCAAGAAGACCGGTCGGCCGGTCAAGATGGTCTATTCCCGGGAAGAGATGTTCCACTACGGGCGGGGACGCCATAAGCAGCACATGAAGTTCAAGCTGGGCCTGGACCGCAACGGCAAGATCAAGGCGTTTCAAAGCGAAATCTACCTCGACGGCGGGGCCTATTCCTCTTTCGGTGTGGCCACCGCCTACTATGCCGGCAGCATGATCACCACGCTGTACCACATTCCCAATTATAAGTACGACGGCTATCGCATCATGACCAACAAGCCGGCCTGTGGTGCCATGCGGGGGCACGGCGTCCCTCAACCGCGCTTCGCCTTCGAGTGCCTGCTCAACATGATGGCCGACGACCTGGGCATCGACCCCATCGAGATCCGCCGCCGCAACGCCATGACCGCCCAGACCCGCACGGTCAACGATCTGGACGTGGGCAGTTGCGAATTCCGGGCCACCTTGGACGCCGCCGCCGAAAAATCCGACTGGAACCGAAAGTACGGCAAGCTGCCCGCAGGCCAAGGCATCGGCGTGGGCAGCGGCGGGTTCGTGTCGGGGGCGGGCTATTGCATCTATCGCGGACAGGTCCAACTCTCCCACGAAAAACCCGTCGAGCATTTTCAGAAGCGGTCCATCTTCCCCCACGCCAACGCCATCGTGAAAGTGACCGAAGACGGCATGGCGGCCGTGCTCATGATCGGAGCGGCTGACATCGGCCAGGGCAGCGACACCGTCTTGGTGCAGATGTGCGCCCAATCCCTGGGCATTCCCACGTCCCGCATTCGCATGCGCAGTGAGGACAGCGACATCTCGCCGTTGGATCTGGGGGCCTATTCCTCGCGCATCACATTGATGGGCGGTCATGCCGTGTCTCGGGCTGGGGCTGCGGTGGTCGAGAAGCTCAAACCCTATGCCGCCAAGATGCTACAGTGCGACCCGTCCCAGGTCGTCGCCTGCAATGGATTGATGGGTATCCGAAGCGCCGCGGCGTCAGAGGCGCCCGGACCAGGGCAGTTCGGGGATTCGATCGACCAAGCCCATGCCGTCCCCTGGGAAGAGGTCGCCCGCCGATACTTCAACGACAACGGGCCCCTGGTCGGCACAGGATGCTATAAGCCGCCCGACGGTCTGGGCGGCGACTATAAAGGTGCCACCGTCGGCACCAGCCCAGCCTACTCGTACGGGACAGCCGTGTGCGAGGTTTCGGTGGACACCGAGACGGGCAAGGTCAAGATCGAACGCTTCACCGACTATCACGACTGCGGAACGCCCATCAATCCCCAAGCCGTCCACGGCCAAGTCGAGGGCGCTGTGGTCATGGGAGCCGGCGAGACCATCATGGAGGACGTGCAGTTCGACGAGCAGGGCCAACTGCTCAACCCCAACCTGCACGGCTATCTGATGATGTCCATCAAGGACGCCCCGGAAATTTTCAGCGGCCTGGTCGATTCCTACGAACCCCGCGGGCCTTTCGGCGCCAAGGAGATCGGCGAAGGCAGCACCCTTCCGGTCTTGGGGGCCGTCGCCCACGCCATCGCCAACGCCACCGGCGTCTGGATCAAAGACTTGCCCATCACCCCCGAAAAGATTCTCGAAGCAATCCACGCCAAACGACAGGCGCAGGAGTCTGTGGCTGTGTAGCCCCAGGGGCTCGTGAGCGCCGCGATGCAGGGTTTGAGACCTGCCAGGCCATGTGCATGGTCGGTTTGGTGTGGGCCGATCACCTCCAATAGGCGAAATTGAACAAAGGGCACTGGGGGCGTTAGCCGATTTCTACGAAGGCACTGTTTTCGCTGTCAATTCGGTCACACGTGGAGCCGCCCGCAACCCGGGAGAACAACGCATGCGATGCCCAACCCCTTGCATCCTGATTCTTGTCGTGGCCGGCCTGCTGATCCCAGGCTGCAAATCAGCATCTACCAGCGGGGGCGACCCAGCCGGCGCGGCGACGGATGACACCGAGACGCCCTCCGGCGATGACACGCAGAGTCCACCGACCGTCAGCTCGGGCGGGGCCGACGTTGAACAGGGGGACGTCTACGTGGACCTATACGATCCAGAGCAAACCTGCGAGGGCACCACGTTCATGCCGGACCTGCACGATCCTCAAAACCCGCGAATCATTGAAGTGGACATGCAGGGCCAGGTCGTTTGGGAATACGTGATCCCGGATGACCTGAAGCAGTATCGCGACCCGGGCATGGACGTCGAGGTGCTGGAGGACAATCGCGTGCTGTTGGTGCTGCCTCGCAACGGCGTCTACGAGATCGATCGCAGCGGGACCATCGTGTGGTCTCACTTGGACGAGAAGATTTCCCATGACGCGGACCGCCTGCCCGGCGGCAACACGCTTTACGCTTGGGGCGGCGGCGACACAAAGGACGACGCCCAAGTTAAGGAAGTCACCCCGGACGGAGAGCTGGTCTGGTCCTGGCACGCCAAGGACGAATTCGACACAGCCCCTTATGCCGACATCTCCCGGGAGGGCTGGACCCATACCAACGCCGTCACCCGGCTGCCCAACGGCAACACGCTGGTGAGCCTGAGGAACTTCAATCTCACCGTGGAGGTCAACCCCCAAGAGGAAGTCGTGTGGCAGTTTGATTGGAGCACGCTTGACGGCGATGACCCACACGATCCAGAGGCCTTGCCCAACGACAACCTGATTGTGTGCCTCCAGCATGACACACCTCATCAGGTGGTGGAAATCGACCGGGCCACCGGCGAGTTGGTCTGGGATTTCTTTCTGGATGGGTTGAGGACAGCCAGGGACTGCGATCGCTTGCCGAATGGCAATACACTGATTCAGGGCGTGCTGATGGAAGGGGACGAGTCCATCCTGCTTGAAGTCACGCAGGAGCGAGAAATCGTCTGGCAACTCAAGCTCAAGGACACGCCCGCAACCGGCAGCCCGGGCTGGTTCTACAAGGCCGAGCGGGTTTGCCGGGAATAGGGGTCATTGCTTGCTGTCCACCGGTTGCCTATCCGCATCTGCGTCGTGATGGTCCGGCCCAATAATCAGTCATTCGGCCGCACGCCGGATGAACGGATGAAAGAACCGCCCCCGGCAATGCCAGAAGGGCGGTTTTTCGGATTTACCCCCAAGGGGACTCGAACCCCTGTCTCCAGGATGAGAACCTGATATCCTAGGCCACTAGACGATGGGGGCGGCATCTTCGGGCGAGAGAATAGCGAACCGGGCTTTGGGCGCCAAGCGTTGGGGGGGATTGACGGGCTTGGGGTCCGGCCAATTCGTGTCGATCTACGCGGTCATATCCAGGTTCTCACCGGACGAATCGGTGGGATCGCCCTGGGCGGCTTCGGGGGCCAGGGCAGCCTGGCTGGTCATCAGGACGTTGGACTGCTGCTGGATCTGGACGACGTTGGTGGCGGACTGGATGCTGATGGCCTGGCTTCCTCGGCTGCCGACGGCGCCGAGAACGTTCATCAGGCCGTCGATCGCAGCCTGCTGGCTGCCTCCGTCCTTGGCCAACATGGCTTGCAGGATCATCAAGGCGATGACCATTTTGAGCATCTGGTTGTCCTGCAGGCCTCCACCCAGGGATTCCAGCATGGCATCGACCTGGGTGTTGACCATGGTGATGCTGGTCGAGCTGGACATCGAAGCCACAGTGGTGGACGAGCTGGCTGCGGACGCCGATGCCGCTTGCGGCGCCTGGATGGGCTGTTGTGCCTGCACGTTGCCGTCGACGGGCTGAATCGGGTTCATCTTCTCCCTCCAAGGTGGATATAGACCTTCACTTTCCTCCGAGGTTCAGAGTGACACCCCGGGCTCCGCCACGAACCCGCGGTGGGGTGGGGCGCCTAAAGCCTTTTAGGAGCATGGGTTAGAGCGATGGTAGGTTTGTGGGGATTGGTCGGTTTGGTGGGGCGGCGCGGTGTCCAGGGGGCGTTGGGGGGATGGCTGAGGCGTGTCGTCTTGTCATAACCCGATGCGGCGCAGGGGTTTATCCACCGACATGGACCGGTTGACCTGGGGCATCAACATTACCGGATCGTGCATCGCCGAGCGGCCGAAAAAGCGGCGGGAGCGGCTGGGGGCGGGTGAATTGACATGATCGGCCAGCGTCCTAATATGAAGTGTGTTGGGCCCAAGCTGAGATACACAGTTTCATAGTGCGTCCATTTTTTGCGGGAACGCCAAGACCAGCCGGACGCGGCACGAGCACCTTGGGATGGGCAGCATGGCGTCGCCGAACATGCAAGTCCAGGCGCGGGATGGTGTTGAATTGGCCACGCCGGCCAAGATCAATCTCTATTTACAGGTCCTAAACGAACGGCCCGATGGGTTTCACGAGATCCAATCTCTAGCCCTGGCGGTTGGGCTATACGACGCCTTGAGTTTTTGCCGGGCCCCCTCCGAGGAGGTGGATTTCACGTGCGATGCCGGGTTGCCGGAGGATGGAGGCAACTTGGTCGTGCAGGCTGCCTGTGCCCTGGCGGAGCGGACCGGGTGTCGGCAAGGCGCCCGCATCGGGCTACGCAAATCCATACCCGTGTCAGCCGGGCTGGGCGGCGGCAGCAGTGACGCGGCTGCGACCCTACGCGGCTTGAACTCCCTGTGGCAGACCGGTCTTTCGGATGGCGAGTTGGCAGCTCTGGGCGCCCAATTGGGCTCTGATGTGGCCTTGTTCTTCGACCTGCCGGCTGCGGTCCTGTCCGGGCGTGGCGAACAAACTGCTCCCGTGGCAATGGCCTGGTCGGGTTGGGTGTTGCTGGTGATGGGCGGTTGGCCGGTGTCGACCGCCGAGGTGTACCGGCGGTGGGAAATCGCCGACTCGCCCTGCGAGGGTGGCCTAGCCGCCATTGACGCCTTGAACCACGCCACGTGTGCCGGTTCGCTTATGCCGCTTTGCCGGAACGATTTGGAACCAGCCGTGTATCGCGTCTGTCCGGAAGTGCGACGACTACGCGAGCAGGTCAGCGAATGTTTGGACCAACCGGCGCGGGTATCGGGCGCCGGTTCCACAGTGTTTACGCTCTATGACGACAAGCCGGCTGCACAAAGCGCTGCGGAGGCGCTGACTGCTGAGGGTCTTCGTGCGACGGTGGTTTGTGGAGGCCGGGAGGTCATGGTTACGCCTTGAGGAGACACCCATGGAGATTACCGAAACCAGAGTGAAGCTGGTGAACAACGCGAACGACCGGCTCAAAGCCTATTGCAGCATCACGATCGACGGTTGTTTCGTGGTCAGAGACTTGAAAGTGATCGACGGTTCCAACGGGCTGTTCGTGGCCATGCCTTCGCGAAAGCTGGCGACGCGGTGCCCCAACTGCAGCAGTAAGAACCATCTGCGGGCCCGCTTTTGCAATGAATGCGGCAAGAAGACCAGTGACGGCCGGTCCGAGCAAACCAATGCCCGCACCAAGTTGCACGCTGACGTGGCTCACCCCATCAATGCCGAGTGCCGGCAGTTCATTCAGGAGCGCGTGATCGAGGAGTTTCAGGTCGAGGCGGAGCGATCCAGGCAGCCCGATTACGTGGCTGCGGACTACGACGACTACGAAGACAACGAAGAAAGTCCGTATGATTCTCTGATTCAGGAGCTCAAAGCCGAGCAACAAACGGGGCGGAAGGAACGCCA
>JBHHVM010000015.1:0-17675 GCA_046754265.1 Phycisphaerae bacterium | reverse complement strand
CAAGGCCAGGTCCACCGCTGGGGCTGAGTGGGTGATCGCCCCCACCGAAATGCGGTCCACTCCCGTTTCGGCGATGCCCCGCACAGCCTCCAAAGTGACGCCCCCTGACGCTTCCAAGGCGACTTTGCCCTTCAGGCCCAGCTTGTCGCGCATAGCGACGGCCCGCCGCAGATCGTCCAGGCTGAAATTGTCCAGTAACAGCACGTCGATGCCCACCACTTTGCACAACTGCTCGACCTGCTCCAACGTGTCAGCCTCCACCTCGACAAGAGCGGGCGCCGGTTCCAACGAGGCTGCCCGGTTGAGCATGGCAAAAACCGCACCGGCCAAGTCCGCCGGAGCCACACCGGCCAGGTGGTTGTCCTTAATCAACACCGCGTCGTGCAGCCCCATGCGGTGATTGCAGCCCCCGCCGCAACGCACCGCGTATTTGTCCAGCAGCCGCCATGCGGGAATGGTTTTGCGCGTATCGAAGATTCGGGCACCGGTACCAGCCACCGCGTCAACGTATAGCCGCGTCGCGGTGGCCACTCCGCACAGGCGCTGCATGAAATTCAAAAACACGCGCTCCAGGCTGAGGATGGACCCCTTCGGACCTTCCAGCCAGGCCAACACTTGGCCCGGCTCGAACGGGCATCCATCGGCGACGGAGTCATCCCAATGCACCGCAACGGCTGAATCGAAAACATCGACGATCTGCGCGCCCAACGGTCGGCCGGCCAGGACGCCCGGTTGACGGGCCACCAGACGAAATGCGCCCGCCTTCCGGGGCCCCTCCATCAAGGGGCTGGTGATGTCACCGCGCCGGCCCAGATCCTCGGCCCGGGCCATTTCAGCCAGCACCCGCACGCGGTCTCGCAGTGCTTCGAGCTGGTCGCCGGAGATTTCCAGAGACATCACGTCCGTTCCAATCCGTTGGTCTCACCGGTTGCAAACTGGTGCCACTTATCTTGTTAGAACGCCTAAGACGAATTGGCAGACGGCAAGGCCCCACCTTCGTTCCAACTTTGGGTGACCACCACCGGCGCATCTTCCAGTTCGTCGGTCAAGTTCTCCAAACGAAACACTTCCCGCACCGGCACATCGGTTTGTGCCCGCCAGCGCTGATAGGCCTTCAATGAAAAGATCAAGTAGACCGGATCCGCTTGATCCAGCTTGCTTTGGATACGGGCTGACAGTTCCTGATACAACTCCACGGGCCGATCGCTACGGCTCTTGCGCAACTTGACCGCCTCCAACGGGCCGATCAAGGGCTCGATGCGGTATCCGCGATAGAACTGCATGGACAAGTTGGGCCGATCGTCTACGGTAAAAATGTTCTGATCGGGCCCGATGCCCTGACGTTCCAGTTCATCGGCCAGGGTATTGGGCACTTTATTGACGTCATAGTTGGCCCCCAGGGCAGGCCAGGCCAATAGGACCATCACCCCAACGCCAAGATTCAACTGTCCAAAGGCAAGCGTTCGCCGGCCCGCGGCGTAGGATCGACAGGCCCACACCCAGAGTGCCACGGTGATGACCGCGATGATTACATAGGTGTTCAACAGGCTGGCTGCTTGCTGAGCGAGTAACACGCCGCCGACAACGGCCGCGGCGATCAGGACCAGCGATATTAGCGTGGTGGCTGCTCGAACCGCGCCCGTGGGCTGGAACGCGCCTCCGAAAAATAGGCGATCGATCACCGGTGCCAAAAGCAGACAGTATGCGGGCAGCAGGCTGAGGACGTAATGCGGCCGCTTGAATGCCGATAGGCTCAAGAAGACGGTTCCGACCAGGGCCCAGGTCAGGCAGTAGGCCAGGCCCTTTCGGTGCTTGCGATACGCGGGCAGGGCCACGGCCAGCACGGCCTCGGGAAGCGACAGCATATACGGCACGGTCACTCCAAACAGAATCGGTACGTAATACCAACCGGGTCGGGTGCGGGCGGTCATTTGGCCGCTGAAGCGGTGCAGATACTCTTCGTTCCACAATTCCAGGACGTTGGGGACGTGCTTCCAAATGTAAAGGGGCCAAGCCCCAGCCAACACCACGAATATCGCCAACCCGGTGAGCAGCCAAAGGCGTTTGAGGCGCCGGAACGGCACCGAAAGAGCCCCTCCGTCGTCACCGCGATCAACCAGTGGTTGGACGAAGAACCAATAGACGAAGAGGGCCAGGCCCACCGTGGCCAGCGGCAGCGGCGCCTTGGCCATCATCGCCAGGGCGAAGGTCACGTAGAACGTCAACATGCACCACTTGCACGGCGAGCGATGCAGGGCCCCTCGATAGAAGCAGGCGAAACAGAGCGTGGTCAGAAAGGTGAGCAGCATGTCCACCTGGGCGTTGCGGGCAAAGACGATCATTCCGGCCGAGGCGGCGGCGATGCACCCCGCCACGAGCCCCTGGCGCCGCCCGTACACCATGCTGCCCAGCCAGAAGACGGTCAGCACGGTGCCCAACCCCGCCAGAGCCGACCCGAACCGGGCCGTGTATTGACTGACTGGCTCGCCCGCTTGGGCCGGTCCGAGGAGTTTGGACACGGCTGCGATCGTCCAGATGCCCAGCGGCGTCTTGCGCACCCGTTGCACCTGGTTGAGGTGCGGAATCAGCCAGTCCCCCGATTGCAGGGTTTGCCGGGCAGCCTGGGCGTTGATGCATTCGTGGTGCCCCATGGCGGGCCCAGCCTGCAACCCGGCGAAGAAGGTCAGCATGGCAAAGGCGACCAACAGCACCAGACCGGCGCTTTGCCATTCCGCCCATCGATCGGGTCGTGACGCCGCATGGGTTTTGGCTTGCGGGTCCGGGCTGATGTGATCCAGCGGCACTGAACCGGTGCCCGACTCCAAGACCGTTTGTGAATCCGTTACGTCGGCCACGCCTGTTGCCTCCTAATGAACGGGCAACCTTATCGGTCGGTTCGATCCGCTGCAAGCATGGACAAACACAGACCGGGGCGCCCGCGCCGATTCAGCCTATAATCGAAGCGCCCGTCGTGGGACGGGCTGAACACGTGTCAAGATGCGTACGTGCAGATGGGTCACGACCGGCAGACCAAAGCGCTGACGAAACATGCGGGGCAGGCCCCGGCGTCTGGGGCAAGTGTCGCCGCGGCCACGCCACAATGCATGGGCTGTGGCTATGCTTTGAGCGGGCTATCGCAATCGCGCTGCCCCGAGTGTGGTCGATCTTTCGATCCACGAGATGCGACGACCTTCGTGACGGGTTCCCAGCGTCTTAAGTGGCGTTATTGGGCCCAGCCTCCGCCTCTGTGGAACCTGGCCCTGGTCGCGGCGGTGACGCTGGCGATTCTCGATGACGCCAGCAAGCCGTTGCCGCCCAATTTCATCATGTATCTGGTGGGGCCGTTCCTGGTCATCGGGTTGGCGGTCGATTACATCGTCCGGGTGGGGGCCGATCGTGCGGATCGGCACCGGGCTGCCGACGATCGCCGACCCCACACATACCGCAATGCGTGGCGCTGGATACCCCTGCCGCTGTGCTGGTTCATCGCCCTGGCGGCCATTCTCTCGGACTGGGACTTGGGCAAGCGCTTCGAGCTGAGCCAGCCCGCTCTCGAACGAGTGGCGGCCGAAGTCCTGGCCGGCCACCACAACGACGGCGGATTTGAGATCATAGGCTTGTATTATTTTTGGGAAGTTCGCAAGGCTGGGCCTCGGCGCGTTGAGTTTGTGACCGGTCAAAGCGTCATGAGCCCGGTCGGGTTTATGTACGACCCTTTCGGTTCCCAAGCACGGCACGTGGACCGAGACCTGGGTTCGGGGTGGTACACGGCCAAGTGGTAGTGCGTTGGGTCCGCACAGCGGACCCTACATTGCATGTGGGTGAACGCATGTCGGTGGCTATTGTGGGTTGCGGTTACGTGGGATCGGCGTTGGGGGCGACGTTGGTGAGGCGCGGTCTGGACGTGGTGGGGACGACCACGTCTCCGGGCCGGGTGGATGAACTGGCGTCGCTGGGCATTCAGCCGGTGGTGCTTGAAGTGGCGGATGTGGGCGCCCTTCGGTCGTGTGTGACGGGTTGCGGCACTTTATTTTTGATGGTGGCGCCGGGCGGGCCGGATGGTGACTATCGGGCGGTGTATCTGGAGGGGGTGGGGAATCTGTTGGTGGCGGCGGCCGGTTCGAGTGTGCGGCACATCGTGTTGACCTCTTCGACTTCGGTATATGGGCAGGATGAGGGCGGCTGGGTGGATGAGACTTGCCCGACCGAACCGGTGCGGGAAAACAGTCGGATTCTGTTGGAGGCGGAGCGGGCATTGTTGGCGGGGGCGAAGGCGCAAGGGATGACCGCGACGGTGTTGCGGCTCAGCGGGATCGTGGGGCCTGGTCGGCTGGCGGGGGGTCGGGCGGCTCGCTATGCGGGGCAGGAGCGTACCGACGGGGAGGTGTACGTCAACTTGATCCATCGAGACGACATCGTAGCGGCGTGCGTGGCGCTGTTGGATCGGCCCTGCCACGGCGTGCTCAATTTGAGCGGCGATGCGCCGATCTTACGGCGGCGGCTGTACGACCGTGTGATTGCAGCGGCTGGGTTGGAACCGATCCGGTGGAAGTCATCGGGAGGTGCCTCGCGAGGCAAGCGTGTGGCCAATCAACGGATCAAGCGCGAGTTAGGGCTGACCTTGGCGCACGGCGAGCCCTGGCGGTGACCGGGTGCATGACAGAATCGGCGGGCACAAGAACGTAGGGCAAGTCGTTGTTCCGCGCGAGCCCCGGCGCGCCGGGGTTGACCTGCCGTTTTGGCTCGTGGATAACGCGGTATACCACGGCCTGGCTTCGCCAGACCGTGCCACCCCTACCCTACTTTGGGCCGCCTAAACTGTCATGCACCCGCGGTGACCCGGCGCGGCGACAGGGCTTGGCTGGATGGCTAGAATGCCCGCATGATGGATGTCCCCGCGTCATTACGGGCCAATCGGCGGGCGCCGTTTTGGCTGCACGTCTTGTTGCTGGTTGGTGTGGGCTGCGTCACGTTCGTCGCGTTTGTCCCGGCGCTGGACAATGGGTTCGTCAACTGGGACGACGACAAGGTCCTGCTGGAGAACTACGGCTATCGTGGGCTGGGGGCGCAGAATCTGCGGTGGATGTTTTCGGCTGCGGTGCAGGGTCACTATCAGCCGTTGACCTGGTTGAGCTACGCGCTGGATTATCAGTTGTGGGGCGGGCTGGATGCGTTCGGGTTCCATTTGACTAGCGTGATCTGGCACGCTTTGAACGCGGGGTTGTTCTACGTTCTGGCGGTGGTGTTGCTGAGGTTGGCCATGCCGGAGCGAGCCCGGCGTGGTCCTGTGGCTTTGTGCCTTGGTGCGGCACTGGCGGCGGTCTTGTTCGGCATTCACCCATTGCGGGTCGAATCGGTGGCCTGGGTGACGGAACGACGAGACGTGGTGTCGGCCTTCTTCTGGATGGGCTGTGTGCTGTGCTACTTAGTATACGTTCGGGACCGGGAGCTGGGCATTCTCTGGTACTGCGCAGCCGTGGCCTGTCTGGTGCTGTCTCTGTTGGCCAAAGCCTGGGGGATCACCATGCCAGCCGTGTTGCTGGTGTTGGATTTCTATCCGTTGCGGCGGTTGGGCTGGGGGCGGGGGCGTCTGTTTGGGATAGATGCCCGGCGGGCGTGGTTGGACAAAATCCCGTTTGCGTTGCCGGCCGTATGGGCGGGGTTTATTGCGGCCAAGGTGCAGTCGGGCGGCGAGATCATGAAGGGGCTGGAAGAATACGGCCTGTTGGAGCGAGTGGCCCAGGCGCTTTATGGCCTGGTGTTCTATGTGGGCAAGACGCTGGTGCCGACGCGTCTGGCGCCGATCTACGAGATTCCGATTCCGATGGAGCCGTTCTCGATGCGGTTTGTGGGGGCCGGCTTGGCTGTGGTGGTGGCGACCGGGGTGCTAGTGGTCCTGGCGCGGCGTTGGCCTGGCGGGCTGGCGCTGTGGGCGGGTTACGTCATTATTCTGTCGCCGGTGCTGGGGCTGGCTCAGAGTGGCCCGCAACTCGTGGCGGACCGGTATTCGTATCTGTCGTGCCTGACCTGGGCGCTGCTGGCCGGTGCGGCAGGGTGTCTTGTGATGGCACCTTCAGGTGGCGGGTTCAAGCTTCTGAAGGGGTTGGGGTTGATCGTGGCTGTGGGCGTGGTGGGTTTTGCGGGGAGATTGACTTGGAAGCAGTGTCGTGTGTGGCAAAGTTCGCAGAGCCTGTGGGAGCATACGTTGGCGGCGTATCCGGACTCGTGGAACGCCCGGGTGAACCTGGGTGTGCTACGTTTGGATTCCGAAGAGTATCCACAGGCGGTGGAGCAGTTTGAGGCTGGGCTGGCCATCAAGCCGGATTTGCCGGTAGCACATGCCAATCTGGCCAAGGCATATCTGGCGATGGGCGATCGCGGGAAGGCCTACGACAATGCAAACCTGGCCCGTCAGGAGGCGGCTGGGCAGAACATGCTGCTGCGCGACGTGGCTGGGACGTTCTTCAATTTGGGCCGGGTGAGTGAGGCCATTGCCACGTACATCGAGGCGTTGAAGACCGCTCCGGGAGACCCAGCCTGTCACTTGAACCTGGCGGTGGCTCTGCACCGCCAAGGTGATCGGAGCCAGGCGATGGTCCATCTGCTGCAGGTGGTGCGGATCATCGAACCGATGGGGGTGGTCAACCCCACCACGGCGGGGACGACGATGTACGGCCGGCTCTACGTGCAGGCCTGTTCCATGTTGGTGGGGATATATCAAGCGCAGGGCGACGCGGTGGCAGCTCAATCGTATGCGGATAGGTTGGCGGCGCTGGGGGTGAATGGGCGGTAGGGGGCGACGGTGATTGACGGATCGGGTCTGAAGAATATGTCTAAGGGGCTTGGGTTCTAGCGGAAAAGTCGAATGGTTGGGAGTGCCTGAGTGAGCTCCTTCCCCCACCCTTCGCTACGCGAAGAATGGGGCACGCCTACAGGGTATTTGTCGCGAGGACGATTCGCCCCTACTTGCTTTCCATCCAATTCGTCCCCGTGGCGATGTCCACGGCTATGGGGACGTCTAACGGGAGGGCGGTGGCCATCATTTTGCGGATCTGGGCGGACTCTGTTTCGACGTTGTCCGTTGGGGTTTCGAAGACCAATTCGTCGTGGACTTGCAGGAGCATTCGGCTTTTTAGCTGGCCTTTTTTGATGGCCTGGTGGATGTTGAGCATGGCTTTTTTGATGAGGTCGGCGGCGCTGCCTTGGATGACGGTGTTGACGGTGATCCGTTCAGCCATGGCGACGCGTTGGCGGTTTCTGGAGTGCAGCTCGTCAATGGGTCGGCGTCGCCCCAGGATGGTTTCGGCGTAGCCGGTTTTCTTGGCCTGGTCGATGCACTTGTCAATGAACAGGCGTATTTGGGGGTAGCGCAGGAAGTATTCGGCGATGAAGGATTCGGCGTCGGTGCGGGAGATATTCAGCGAGCGGGCCAGTCCGAAGGCGGTTTGGCCATAGATGATGCCGAAGTTGACGGCCTTGGCCCGGCTGCGCTGCTCGCGGGTCACCTGGTCGATGGGCACGCCGTTGACCTGGGCGGCGACGAAGGCGTGGATGTCTTGGCCGGTCTGAAAGGCTTTCAACAGGTTGACGTCCTGACAGAAGTGGGCCAGGACGCGCAGCTCGATCTGCGAGTAATCGGCCACCAGCAGGACGTGGTCGGCCAGGCCGGCGATGAAGGCGGATCGAATCTGGCGGCCCGTGTCGGTGCGGATGGGGACGTTTTGCAGGTTGGGGTCGCTGCTGGACAGTCGGCCCGTGACAGCGCCGGTCTGGTGGAAGCCGGCGTGGATTCGACCGGTGCGGGGGCAGATCATCTGGGGCAGGGTATCGACGTAGGTGCCTTTGAGCTTGGCGAGTTCGCGGTATTCCAGGATAAGCGGCGGGATGGGGTTGTCGGTGGTGCGTTGGAGGGTTTCGAGGGTGTCGGCGTCGGTGCTCCGGCCGGTTTTGGTTTTGCGGATGACGGGCAGGTGTTGCTCATCGAACAGGACGTTGGCGAGTTGTTTGGTGGAATCGATGTTGAACGGGTGGCCGGCCAACCCGTGGATCGTTTTGGTCAGCTCGCCCATGCGCCGGGCCATTTGCTCGCTCATTGAAGCCAGGATGCCGGTGTCCAAGGCGATGCCGTTGTGCTCCATCTGGGCCAAGACTTCGACCAGGGGCATTTCGGTCTCTGCGAATAGCTCTTGGAAGGGTGAGACAGCCAACTGCTTGGAGAGTATCTCGTAGAGCTGCCAGGTTATGTCAGCATCCTCGGCTGCGTATTCGCAGACCCGGGCGGGATCGACCTGGTCGATGGTGATCTGATCCTTGCCTTTGCCGATCAAGTCCGTGATGGGGATGGGGTTGAGGCCAAGCAACTCGCGGGCCAGGGCGTCCATGCCGTGGGATCGGCGCAGGGGTTGCAGCAGGAAGCTGGCGATCATGGGGTCGAAAAACACGCCGCCCACTTCGATGCCGACTTGCTTGAGCACGACCAGGTCGTACTTGAGGTTTTGGCCGATCTTGTGGATGGAGGTGTCCTCAAGAATCGGTCCGAGTTTTTCGACGACCGACTCCAGCAGCAAGACGTCGCCGACCGCGGCCCGCACCGGCACGTAGAACCCCTGCCCGGCCTGCCAGGAGAACGACAGCCCGACCAACCGGCTGCTCACCGGATTGACGCCGGTGGTTTCGGTGTCGAAAGCAAACGCGGTTTGTCTGGCCAGCTGCGCTGCCAAAGCATCCAGTGCAGCGAGTGTGTTGACGAGTTGATAGTCAACCCGCCTTGAATCAGCGGCCTCGTCGTGGTGTAAAGCCGGTTCTGCGCCATCGGCCGAGTCTTGGGCCTGGCTGCTCAGCGCGTCGAGTTGGTCGGTCAGGCGGTTGAACCCCAGTTCGGTGAATAAAGGGCGGAGCTTCTTGACGCGAACGCCGTCGTATCGGGCGTCGTCGGGGTTGAAGTCGAACGGGACGTCTTTGCGCAGGGTGACCAACTGGCGGGTCACCGACATCTGTTTGGCGAAGGCCAGGACATTTTGGCCCTGCTTGGGGGTTAGATCGTCGGCGTGATCCAGGACCGCTTGAGCGCTGCCGTACTTGGCGATGAGCTTAGCGGCGGTCTTTGGGCCGATGCCTTTCACGCCGGGGACGTTGTCCACCGTATCACCGGCCAGGGTTTGGATATCGACGGCCTGCTCGGGGCGATAGCCTTTCAGTTCGCATAACGCGTCGGGGCCTATGAAGGTGTCCTTGCCGGCGTGGTACAGTCGGACGCTGCCCCCACCCGGCGTGGGGTCGGCCAAGAGCTGTTCGAGGTCCTTGTCGTTGCTCAGCAGGACGATGTTCAGATCGGTGTCGGCCAGCCGGTGACACAGCGTGGCCATCAGGTCGTCGGCCTCGAAGCCGGGCTGGCGGAGAATGGGGATCCCCATGGCCTGGACGATTTGGACGATGCGTTCGGCCTGGGGGGCAAAATCTTCGGGGGCGGCCTCGCGGTTGGCCTTGTAATCGGCGTATATGTCGCAGCGAAAGACGGTCTCGTCGCTGACGTCCATGGCCATGGCCAGGTAATCGGGCCGGTGGTTGGCGATGAGCGAGAGCAACATCTGGGTGAAGACGTGGACGGCTTTGGTCGGCTCGCCGGAAGGACTGGTCAACGGGGGGATGCGCGCATAGTAGGCCCGGAAGATTTGGGCGTGCCCGTCGATGAGGTAAAAGCTTTTGCCGGCCATGTTTTGCATCATCCGTGTGGGAGCGGTTATAAACCGTGGCTACATGTTTTACGAATAGACTTAGATTGCATCGTGTCGGCTGTTCTTGCAAGCGACGGCGGCGAAGACTTTGGCGGCGCCGGCCCGCTTGAGCACTTTGGCACATTCGGCCAGGGTGGCGCCCGTCGTGGCCACGTCGTCCACCAGGCACAAGACGGCACGGTTCAGGCTGACCCCGCGGGCCAGGCGAAATGCCCCTTTGACATTTTCCATGCGCTGGGTGCGTGAAAGGCCTACTTGCGAGGGTCCGCCGCGGACCCGCCGGAGCAAAGGGAGCACGGGCAGATTCACGGTTTTGGCTGCCCGTTGTGCCAGGGCGTCGGCTATGTAGGGCCGGCCCAACATGCGTCGCCGTCGGGTGGTGGGGACAGCCAAGAGGGCATCGACCTGCTCAAACCAGGGGGCGTCCTGCAACGTGCGAGCCAGGAGCAGGCCGAAGGTTCGATTCAACCCGTGGTCGTGCCCGAATTTGAAGGCCAGCAGCAGTTGGCGCAATGACCCGGTGTGACTGCCCACGCGCACCACGCCGGCCAAGGTGCGCGGCTGATCTTTGCAGGATGAGCAGCGGTCGTTGGCGGCGGCGAAAGGGCCTGCGGAGGTCCCGCATCCGCGACAGTAATTGTGTCTGATGTTGTCGGCCAGGGTGGCCAGGCACGGCGGACAAAGCCCGATCGGTTGGAGGGGGCGGACCTGTTGGCAAGCGGGGCAGACGCTGGGGAAGAGCAGGTGGAACAGGGCTTGGCCCGTCGTGAGGTGGGGATTCATGCCAAAACCTTTCCGAGGCCCGCTGAGGTCCGAGAATATACCCGAAACGGGTTGCCAATGCCCGGATTCGGCGTGGGGCCGGCGTTGCAGGACGTTGACGAAAGGGATACCATGGTGAGTCTGGATATAGCCGCGTGACGACCCTTGTTCTGTTGAGCTTCCACGCCCATGAAACCCCATCGTGTTTGTTGGTTGGCCTGCCTGACCGGCATGCTCTGGACGGGCCCGAGTCTGGCCCAATGGGGCGGCCCCACCAAGGTTCGCGTAGGGCAGGTCGAGATGCGATCGCTGCCGGACAGCATGACGCTGGTGGGGACGGTATCACCGGTGACCAGCAGTGTCATTGGTACCGAAGTGGCGGGTTTGGTGGCCGACATGCCCGTGCGTCAGGGCGATTTTGTCAGGCAAGGCGAGCTGCTCTGCAAGTTGAAGGACGACACGGCAGTGTTGCAACTGGCCGAGGCCCGCGAGCAGCTCAAATCTCTTGAGGCGGCCCACCGCAAATGGATTTACGAGTTGGAGCGGATCGGCCGACTGTACGGCGGGCAGGACGCCTCCGAGAAAGAGGTCTACGAGACGCAGGCCCAACATGACCAGACGATGCACGCAGCCGGTCGGCAGCAGGCCTTGGTCCAGCGACTGGAAAACGAACTGGCCAAGACGGAGATTCGGGCGCCGTTTTCCGGTTATGTCGTTCGCCGGGCCACCGAAGTAGGCCAATGGCTTAAGCTGGGCGGCGACGTGGTGGAGATGGCGGACCTGTCCACGGTGTTGGTGCAGGTTGACATCCCGGAGAAGGCATTGCCGTTCGTGCAGGTGGGTGACGCAGCCACGATCCGGGTGGATGCGGTGGACGGGCGTTTTGCGGGCAATGTGCGACACGTGATGCTGCAAGCGGACCCAACCGCCCGCACGTTTCCTGTCGAAATTGCGATGGAGAACCCCTGCTATGTCTCGGTGGATGGGCAGAAGTTGCCGCGAACCCTGATAGAGGGGGCAAGGGATGCCGTGCCGATATCCACCGAAGTGGACCACTCGGATCGGTCGGAGCGGAATCGGTCAGACGAGTCAGGGCGGCCGGTCCATCCAACGCTGGCGGCGGGGATGTTCGCCCGGGTGACTTTGCGGGCGGGTCCAACACGGGCGGTGGCGGCGGTGCCCAAGGATGCGGTGGTATCGCGCGGCGGGACGGAGTACGTCGCGGTGGTCAGACCCGGCCGGGAGGAGGGCCAGTTGATGGCCATGCCGATGGCGGTGACCACGGGAGTGGACATCGATGATTGGATCGCCATCACGTCGGGCAATCTGAGGGCCGGCGTGCGGGTGGTAACTTGGGGCAACGAGAACATCCTGTTTCCCTCGCCCATTCGTATTTTGGGCGGCGATGAGGCGTTGGAAGCGACCGCATCGGCCGGTGCCGGCGGGGCGGGGCCTCGCACGGGCTCCTGACGGGAACGCATCATGGGCATCATCCGCTTTGCCATCGAAAACCCCATCAAAGTGACAGTTGGTGTCATTCTGATCGTTCTGTTCGGAATCCTCAGCGCGTTTCACATTCCCATTCAGCTTACGCCGGACGTAGATCGTCCGTTCGTGTCGGTGCAGACTTTCTGGGAGGGGGCTTCGCCGCAGGAAGTTGAGCGGGAGATTCTGGCCCCACAGGAAGAGAAGCTCAAGGGGTTGCGGAATCTCAAGAAGATGACGTCGTCGGCGAGCGAAGCATCGGCAAATATTGAGCTCGAGTTTTACGTGGGGACGGACAAGAACGCGGCGTTGCAGGACGTTTCCGAGAAACTGCGCCAGGTGCCGGGATATCCCGAGGACGTGGACGAGCCGACGATCAAGCCTTCGGGGGCGGAGATGAAGGCCACCATTGCGTGGATCATGTTCCGCGGCCGGCCCGGAGAAGACGTCAGCGATCTGCGGGACTTTGTGTGGGACGAGATCAAGCCCATTCTGGAACGGGCTGAGGGCATCGCCAGTGTGGATGTGTTCGGAGGCCGGGAGCGTGAGGTGCGGGTGACGGTGGATCCCTATCGCCTGGCAGCCCGAGGCTTGACGCTGCGTGATTTGGAGCGTGCTTTGCGCCGGCAGAACGAGAACATCTCGGCCGGAACCATCGAGCAAGGCAAGAGGGAGTACATTTACCGCACGGTCGGCCAATACGAGCGCACCGAGGAGGTGGAGAACACCGTCATCGCGTACCGAGACGGCGGGCCGGTCTTCGTGCGTGACGTGGCCGGCGTGGAGAAGACGTTCAAGGAGCGAGGCGGATTTGTGCGATCGGCGGGGGATCAGGTCCTGGGGATCCCGGCCAGGAAAGAAACCGGCGTGAACATCATGCACGCGATGGCTTCTTTGAAGAAACAGATCGCCTACTGCAACGAGACCATTTTGCACCCTCAGGGGAGGGGTTTGACGCTCACTCAGGTTTACGACGAGACCGCGTATATCCACTCGGCCATCGGGCTGGTTCGCAACAACCTGTTTATCGGGGGTGCGCTGGCGGTGGCCGTGCTGTTGGTGTTCCTGCGGAGCGGCTCGGCGACGAGCATCGTGGCGTTTTCGATCCCGATTTCGGTCATCGGCACGTTCCTGGTGGTGACGGCGCTGGGGCGCACCTTAAATGTGGTCATGCTGGCGGGGATGGCTTTTGCGGTGGGCATGGTGGTGGACAACGCCATCGTGGTGTTGGAGAACATCTACCGCCATCGTCAACAAGGCGACGGCAAGGTGGAGGCAGCCCTGAAAGGAACGCGGGAAGTCTGGGGGGCGGTGCTGGCCAGCACGTTGACGACCATGGCGGTGTTCCTACCGGTGATCTTCATTCAAGAAGAGGCCGGTCAGCTTTTTCAGGACATCGCTATTGCCATCGTTTGTGCCGTGGGTTTGTCGCTCGCGGTGGCGACGACCGTGGTTCCGACGCTGGCAGCCCGGATGCTGCGGGCGCCGACCCGGCAAGGGCCCAAGAATGCTCACCGGGCGGCGCAACCCACGGGGCGGGTCGCAGGATGGGTTAGCGGAATGGTGGGGTGGATCAACACGAGTTGGTTTGCTCGAGTATCTTTGGTGGTGGTGTTGGTGGCCTTGTCCTTGGCGGGAAGCTGGCAGCTCATGCCACCGACGGACTACTTGCCGGCCGGGAACCGCAACTTGGTGTTTGGATTCATCATCACGCCGCCGGGGTATTCGGTGGAGACGTTTCGCTCCATTGCTCGGGCGGTCGAAGATGGCACGCCGGAGGATCCTCGAGGGCTTCGCGATTATTGGTCGGCTGAGGTGGGATCGGCGGAAGAGGCGGCCCTGCCGCCGGTGACTATGCAGGTGGCCAAGGGGCGCGAGATGGTGCCGGTCGAGGTTCCGGCTCCGCCGATTCAGAATTTCTTTTTCGTCTGCTATGGTGGCGGCGCCTTCATGGGCGCCACCAGCAAATATGACGAAATCGTCAAGCCGATGGTCCCGGTGCTCACGCGAGCCGGTGGAAGTGTTGCCGGCGCCATCCCGGTGTTCAGCCAACCGTCGCTGTTCAGTGGGATCAGTGGCGGAAACACGATCGAGTTGGAAATCCGCGGTGACGACCTGGACGAAGTGACGGACGTGGCGAAGAAGCTGATGCGCCCGGTGGGCGAGAAGTTTGGTTTCGCCCGCCCCAATCCACCCAGCTTTCATCTGGGTCGCCCCGAGGTTCGCATCCTGACCGATCGGGAAAAGGCATCCGACCTTGGGTTGGACGTTCGCGACGTCGGGTTTATGGTGGCCGCCTGCGTGGACGGGGCGTTTGTCGGCAATTTCTACGACAGGGGCGACGAGATCGATCTGAAGATTCACGTGGCCGACACCGAACATGCCACGATTCAGGAGATCGGCAATACGCCCATCTACACCTCGAGCGGGCGGATCGTCCCATTATCGTCGGCGGTCGATTTCATCACCACCGACGCCCCCCAACAGATCAACCACATCGAGGAGATGCCTGCTGTCTCGCTGGAGATTAACCCGCCCGAAGGCATGGCCGTCGAGACGGTGATGAGCATTCTGCAAGACGAGATCCTCTCCCCCATGCGGCAATCGGGGGCCATTCCGCAGTCGGTGATCACCACCCTGGCGGGCACGGCTGACAAGCTGGTGCAGACTCGAGAGGCGCTGTTCGGATCATGGGTCGGCAGCAGCCTGACACCCGACGCTAAGACGGGGCAGCGTCCGCTGTTGGTGTCGCTGGCCAATCTGATCACCTCACGCGGGTTTCTAGCGCTTCTGGTGACCTATCTGCTGATGGCGGCGCTGTTCGAGTCATTCGTGTGGCCTTTTGTGATCATTTTCACCGTGCCACTGGCGACCGTGGGCGGATTTGTCGCATTGCGCATCGTTCACGAGTTTTCGAGCGGAAATCCGGTGTCGCCCATACAGCAACTCGATGTGCTGACGATGCTGGGGTTTGTCATTTTGGTGGGCATTGTGGTCAACAACGGGATTCTGGTGGTGCATCAGGCGTTGAACAATCGCCGGCACCACAACATGGCCTGGAATCGGGCCATCAGCGAGTCGGTTCGGGTTCGGGTTCGCCCCATCATGATGACGGCCTTTACCAGCATCGGCGGGATGTTGCCGCTGGTGCTCTGGCCCGGTGCGGGCAGCGAACTCTATCGCGGGTTGGGATCGGTGGTGGTGGGTGGGTTGTTGATATCCAGTTTGTTCACCTTGTTATTGATCCCCGCGGTGCTGTCGCTGGTAGTGGGTCTTGAGGAATCCCTGAAGCGCTGGCTGCGCGGCGTGCCGTACGATGACACTTCCGCGACTCCTACCCCGGCCGGCGGGGGTAGCCCTGCTCAAGGCGTGCTCCATCCCACCAGTCGTCAAATGCGGTAGATGATTCTATCGAACGGGCGGGGGTGGGCCGATCCTGATCCGCCGTCCGTCATTCGGACGCGCATGGCCCGCGTTCGTCGAAGCGTAACGACGCGGAGTTGATGCAATAGCGCAGACCCGTCGGTTGAGGCCCGTCGGGGAAAACGTGCCCCAGATGGGCGTTGCAGCGGCTGCACACCACTTCGGTGCGCTCCATGCCGTGGCTGGCGTCGGTGTGCGTTTCGACGTTTTGGGCGTCGGTGGGTTGATAGAAGCTGGGCCAACCGCTGCCGGAGTCGAATTTCGTGCCCGAGGCAAACAGCTCCTGCCCGCAGCAGACGCAGACGTACACCCCGTTGCCCTTGTGATTCCAGAATTGACCGCTAAAGGCCCGCTCGGTCCCGGCTTGGCGGGCGATGCGGTATTGCTCGGGGCTCAGTTGCTGACGCCACTGTTCGTCGAGTTTCTCTACGCGGTCAGGCATGGATAATCTCTTGCCGTCTGATGGTCGTCTCACCATCGTTATTGGCCGGTCAAGTCCATGACCTCCACCCCGGCTGGGGGTTGAAACTTGAATCGGTCGGGGCTGATCTTGGCGCCGGTCTTTATTTCGGTGACAAGGGTGGACATCATTTCTTTGCCGGAGGCGTCGTAGGCCACGCTCTTGATGGACATGCCCAGCTCTTTGCACATGTAGTATTTTTGCCGGGACATGGGGTTGTTCTGGGTTTCTTTGGGGACCAGTTCGATGACGTAACAGATTCGGCCATCGACTGTTTCATCGGGCAGGGGCTTTAGGTTGTATGATTCGTGCATGGACTTGAACATGGCCCGGACGTCGGTGTTGGCGTTTTTGGTCGCTGCTGCTTTGGTGGCCATTTTCTGACCGTTTTGGTCGGCCAGGGTGTAGACGAATTGCCCGTCACTGATCATGGTGGTGGTCGAGGTGGACTTGGTGGCCTGTCCGCCAAAACTCTGTTCGTGGGTGCCGGTGATGTCCAGGCGAAAGAGGATGTTCTTGCCCTGCCGCAGCCATTCGTAGGTGCCCTGGGTGTGGCTCTTCATGCTGCCGCCGCCCATTTCCATGTCTTGGACCGTGGTGGTGGCGGCGGTCATGGAGTTGAGCTTATCCTGTGCGGCAGCCAGCTTGGCTTCGATTTGCTCGAGGGTTTCGCCGAAAGCCAGGTTCGGGCATAAGGCCACGATCAAGCCGCACGTTATGGCCTGGGTCATCCGATGCATTTTGAGGCTCCTTGAATGCGTATCGCCAGACAAGCCCATCCCGACGCCGCGACGTGCATGTGCCAGCCCGATTCTGCGAATGCCATGTTAGCACCAAAGCCCAAGATGGCAAGACGACCGTCAACTCAGGCGCATCGGCACTCCTAGCACGGTTTATCGTGGGCGGCTTGATGTCAATGCGGCTCCGGCGAACTCAAACCTATCCGCTTCCACGCCCAGGTCGATCGTATCGCCTTCGCCGAACTCCCCTTCCAGGATTCGCTTGGCCAGGGGGTTTTCTATGTACTGTTGGATGAGTCGTTTGAGAGGCCTGGCCCCGTAGGTTGGGTCGTGCCCTTCGCTGGCCAGCTTGTCGAGGGCGGCCTGGGAGACATGCAGCGTCAGTTTGCGATCGGCCAATCGATCGCGGAGGTGGTCTAGCTGGATTTGGGCGATCTTCCGCAGGTGCTGTTGCTCGAGGCGGTGGAAGATGATGGTCTCGTCGATACGGTTCAAAAACTCCGGGCGGAAGTGTTGCTTGAGGAGGTCCTTGATCTTCAGTTCGATTTCCAGGTCGATGGCGGTGTGGACGTCATCGGCCCGATCGTTGACCGGACCGCTCCCTGACGGTCGCGGCTCTGATTGGCCGAGGGCTGCTTCGGCGATCAGGTGGCTGCCGATATTGGACGTCATGACGATCAGGGTGTTCTTGAAATCGACCACGCGTCCTTGGCCGTCGGTGAGGCGGCCGTCATCCAGCACCTGGAGCAGGACGTTGAAGATGTCGCGGTGGGCCTTTTCGATTTCATCGAACAGCACCACGGAAAAGGGCCGGCGGTGGACCGCCTCGGTGAGCAGGCCCCCCTCTTCGTAGCCGACGTAACCGGGCGGGGCCCCGATGAGCCGGGCCACGGCGTGCTGTTCCATGAATTCGCTCATGTCGATGCGGACCACGGCATCCTCGGTGTCGAAAAGGAACTCGGCCAACGCCTTGCACAGTTCGGTCTTGCCCACCCCGGTGGGCCCCAGGAACAGGAAGGAACCCAAGGGGCGCTTGGGGTCGCCCAGTCCGGCGCGAGAGCGACGCACCGC
>JBHHVM010000014.1:0-17812 GCA_046754265.1 Phycisphaerae bacterium | reverse complement strand
AACAACCAGTTGGGCTTCAAACACAACAGCCCCAGCACCACACCCCCCATCAAGTCCAGTCGGCGCCAAATCAGTATGCCCCCCACCACCCCGACCGACGTGCTCCAAACCGCATTCTGCCCGATGGAAAGGTTCACAAAAAAGGCTGGATAGGCCAGCACCGCCAGCGCCATCGTCGCCCCGTGTTCGCCTCGCCCGACGTGGCGGCAAAACCAGAACGCCACCAGCACGGCAACCGCCACATTCAAGAACGCGTGGACCACCGCTGCCGTCGGCATGTCCAACCAGGCCAAGGTCGCATAGGCCAGCGCTGCCGGCGGTGGATAATTGAAGCACCCTAGGACATCGTTGCGCGGGGCCCAGACTTTTGGTGGATTGCCATTGGGGTCCGCCTGGCGATAGACGGCCACCTGGGCCTGCGGGTCATAGAGGTCGGCACTGCGACCCGCCACGACCATTCGGCCGCCTAGCCATAGGTGGCTCCAGTCCTTGTCGTCGTGACCGGCGGTCAACGGGGCCAGCGCGGCATAGCCTGCCACCAACAGCAGCAACAGGGCCCACGGCAAGTACTCACCGAACCGTCGTTGACTCCGCAACGGCAGGGGATCTCCAAGTTGACCGTCTGGCAGCGATGGCCTCATTCATGATGTATCGGATTTTCCGGTCCTGAGCGGCGAAATGCGCTATGTCCGAAAACCAGGTCGCCCCGGGAAACTATGGGGCAACTGGATCGGCCAAACGTATATCGGTCTCTGTCCTATCTTTGTCATACAGCCGTCCGGTCAGGCTTCCGATTCGACATACAACCTATGTCTACACTGACCGCCACAACTCCAACGCCCGCCGTCGGCCAAGTGCGGGCTCGGACCGGGGCGCCATCCAGGCTATCCCGGTTTTGCCGGCCGAGCTTGGCCGATGCACTCTTTTTTCTGCTGCTGCTGCGTATCCTGCAACTCGGGACGACCAGCCTGTTCAATGATCCGGGTACCGGTTGGCACCTGCGCACCGGGCAGGACATCCTGGTTACCGGACTCGTGCCACAGGTAGACACCTACAGTTTCACGCGTCAGGGCCAACCCTGGGTCCAAACTCAATGGTTGGCTGACGTGGTCATGTCATTGGGGTTCGCCCTCGGCGGGTACGACCTGCTGGCCTTGGGCACGGCTTTGCTCATTGCCGGGCTGTTCCGCTGGCTTTATCGAACGCAGATCGACGCGGACGGATGGCCTACGCTGGCTCTGCTGGTCACTATCTGCGCCGCGTGCGCCGCCTCCGGGCATTTTTTGGCCAGGCCGTTGGTGGCCACGTCCATCGGCGTGCCGCTGACGTTCTGGTGGGCGACGCAGTACGCCCGCGGAGCGATCGGTCTCGGGCGACTCGCCCTGCTGATTCCCTTGGCCGCCCTGTGGACCAACCTGCACCCTGGCGTTCTCGGGGGGATAGCCACGGTGGGACTTTGCGGGGCGGGACTGGTTCTGCACGCCGCCTGGCCCAGCTTCAAGCAACTGGACCGCACCTTGTCACGCCGAGCACTGATCCTTGTGGCTGTGTCCCTGGCCATGGGGTTGGCCACGCTGATCAATCCGTATGGCATGCGGTGGCATGGTTGGATCGCGGGGCTGATGGGCATGGACGCCCTCAAAGCCTACGTCGTGGAATGGAAACCGCCCGCCTGGAATGACCCGGCCACTTGGGCCACCGCCGTGCTGCTGGTCGCGGCGAGTCTGACGGCTGTGGTGCGAAAGAAGGGCATCAACCCCGCCGAAGCCTTGATCCTCATGGTCTGGACTTATCTGGGTTTTACCGGCGGACGGCACCTGCCCCTGTTGGCCATGATCCTGGCTTTGGTATTGGGCCGAGTGCTGGCCGACGCCCGGGTCCGAAATAGCGCGATTCTCCGGGCTGGCGCACTGTTGCCCCTGTTTTCGGCCGACATCAAGACGACCGAGCGGCGATTTCCCGGCGGGCTGATCAGCGTGCTCATTGGCGGCGTCCTTATCGGCGTGGTGCAAAGCGGGGCCGCTCTGCCACAGCTCGGCATTGGCGCTGCAGGACCGTCCGAAAAGCGATACTCCCGTGGGGCCATGGCCTGGTTGACCAGCCATCCCCCCGGGGGCGTGTTCTTCAACGACCTCAACTATGGCGGCACGCTGATCCACCAGGTCCCCGGACTGAAAGTCTACGCCGACGACCGCTTCGGCCTATACGGTCAAGATTTTATCGCCCGCTACCGAAACGCCGTGCTGGAGCCCGACACCCACGCCCGCAGGGCACTGGATGAGGTTGACGCCCAAACCGTGCTGATCGCTTCGCACCTTCCGCTGCGCGACTGGCTGATGCGTCAGCCCGACTGGACCGAAGAATACAAGGATGCAGGCGCGGCCGTCTTCGGCCGCGTTCGGGTTAAACCAGGAGACCGCCGGTGAATCGCGTTGAATCTACTCAAACCTCAACCGCTGATGACCCACTTGTGGGCAGGTCTCACACCGTCAGTCCGTCCAGCGGCAACTTTGAGTTGTCCATCATCGTCCCCACCTACAACGAAGCCGGCAACATGCCCGAATTGCTGCGCCGTATCGCTCGGGTGGTGACCGAGCGTGACATCCCGTGCGAGGTGCTGGTCATGGACGACAGCTCACCCGACGGTACCGCCGAGGCCGCCAAGGCGACCGACGTCCCCATTGTCGTGCGGGTCGTCGAACGAACCGGTGAAAAGGGGCTGAGCCCGGCGGTGGTCGAGGGGATCAGCTTAGCGCGGGGCCAATACATCCTGGTGATGGATGCCGACCTGCAGCACCCGCCCGAATCCATACCGGACCTGCTCGAGGCCATCCGCGCCGACGCGCAGTTCGTCATCGGCTCTCGCTACGTGTCCGGGGGCACCTCCGACGATTTCACCTTCTATCGCCGGGTTAACAGCAGGGCCGCCACGCTGCTATCCGCCCCACTAATCGGGAGCCGGGTTCGCGATCCCATGGCCGGCTTTTTCTGCTTCCGGCGCGAACTGGTGGCCGGCGCCGAGCTCAACCCGGTGGGCTACAAAATTGGCTTGGAGATCCTGGCCAAATGCCGGCCCGACAACGTCGAGGAGGTGCCGATAAAGTTCGCCGCCCGACATGCCGGCGACAGCAAGATGAACTTCGGCCAACAAGTTGATTACCTGCGCCACTTGCGCCGGCTGTACGACTGGCGCTGGCCGCGGGCCAGTCAGTGCGCCCTGTTCTTTGCCGTCGGGGCTACGGGGATGGTTATCGACCTGACCCTGATGGCCATGCTGATGTACTCGCACTGGTCCTTCGGCTGGGCCCGGGGGCTGAGCATCCTGGCAGCTATGCTCTTCAATTTTCTTCTCAATCGGCGGGTGACCTTCCCCGACGCCGTGAATGGCAAGTCTCACACTCAATTGATCCGCTTCACCGGCGTCTGCCTGCTGGGGCTGGGCATCAACTGGGGCATCTCCAACGCCCTATATCAACTGCTTCCCGCCTGGCAGGGATACTACGTCCTGTTCTGTATGACCGGCATCGTGGTGGCCAGCTTCAGCAACTTCCTGCTCAGCCGCCGCATCGCGTTCGAGGCGACTTCATAGGCCGGAAATACCGGCAGGAACCGCGTGAGGCTGGATGCATTATCGCCCGCCTCCCCTGGAGCGGAATGATTGCCCAAATCGCACATCTTTTTTTGCCCATCGATGACTCGTTTCGTAGATTGAAGCTGTACATACCAGTCACCACGAGATGACTGCGTGTGGCACGAGGGACACCGGCGGGCACTGTCATCGCCGGTTCAGCTTCCGGGGTCGGGCATCGGGGACATTTGCCCAACCCTAACCGGGAAGTGCCGGCCTGGCCGGTCGCGCCCGGTACGGTTGCACCGGCCCAAGGACGTGGTCGGCCTCGCTCGTGACCCTCGGAGGTTCGGGCCGTACTAAGTTGACGCCGAGCTAACGGACGCGTTCGGTGTGGTTCGAAACCTCGTGGGCCCCTGGATTGGCCCGCGAAAAACAGCCAGAAGGAGACTATCATGCAGAACTTTGTCAAGCGGGCCAAGAGCTTTCTGAAATCGGAAGACGGCCCTACCGCGACTGAGTACGCGGTCATGTTGGCCTTGATTATCGTGGTGGCCATTGCGGCCATTTCGAGTCTGGGCACCAAGGTGTCGCAGATGTTCTCGGCGGTCGACGGCACGCTCACCGTTCCGGGCGGGGCTTCTTAGTTTGCCACCTGACGAGCAGGGAGTTTCGCAACCGGCCTAGCGAACACCGGCTCGATGGCACTACCTGGAGGGGAAGTGGGGCCTACCGCTGTGGGTTCCACTCCCTTCCTCTTTTGCAGGACCCTGCGCCGGCCGAGGGGCGCAGGGGGCTGATGCGCGAACCCCCCGCGGGGTGAGGGGCGCATCCGGGATGAGCGACGCGGTAGCTTCCAATTATCAGGAACCACACGATGGAACCCTTCTGGGCGACAACCTGTGCCATTTTGGTTCCCGGCGTCCTGCTGGCGTCGTGGATCGACTATGCCCAACGCAAAGTGCCCAACTGGCTGAACGCGGCCCTGATCGCGCTGGGATTCGGGGTGCAAGGATTCTTCAACGGGCCGACCGGTTTATGGGTCGGGTTTTGCGGCATGTGGGTCGGCTTCGGCGTTCTGATCATCCCCTGGATGATGCACGGCATGGGCGCCGGCGACGTCAAGCTAATGGCTGCCATCGGCGTCTGGTTCGGGCCGTGGATGACGCTGGTGTCTTTCGCGCTGGGTGCTGTGATCGGCGGCATTATCGCCTCGATCATGATTCTGGCCGGTAAGAAGATGCGCTACGCCCTGGCCAACCTCGGCGTCATCATGGTCAAGTGCACCAGCCGCGACACGCTTTTTAGCGACTTCGGGTCCGCCAAGAGTTTCGGCAATACTTCCGCCCTGTTGCCCTACGGCGTACCCCTGACCATCGGGTCCTTGATCGTGCTGGGCGGACAAATCCTTGGATGGTGGGTGTTCTAAGATGAAAACGACGAGGGGAATGAGGAGACATGGCGACCCACGGCGGGCTCGGGCCGTCGCCATCGTGGAATTTGCCGTGGTTTCAATGTTGATGCTGACCATTGTGTTCGGCATCATCGAATACGGCTACGTTTTCATGGTCCGCCAGTCGCTAACCAACGCGGCTCGAGATGCGTGCCGCGTGGCCGTGCTGCAGACCACCCAAGCTCCCTACACCGAGGTTTATACTCGGGTGGATGAGTTGATGGCCCCGACCGGACTGAGCGGGTATACGGTGGCGCTGACGCACTCGACGTCCACCGACCCCACCGAATCCGTCCAGGTGAGCATCCCCTTCGCGGACGTCTCGCTCCTGGGCAATTTCTTTGGGCCTCGCACCGGTAACCTGCGGGGCACCTGCTCGATGCGCAAAGAGGGCGCCAGCACCGGCGGGGGCAGCTAGGGCGACCGGACACGCGTGCAGCGCCGCCCGTCAGGGCGGCCGAGGCACCGCAGGACGTCTGGAAATGGGGTGGGCGGCGGACGGCGTGGACCGAGGTCCACAGCTAGGCCCGATAACTCGACGCGCGTCGGTCACGGGCTGGAGAACGCCCGGCGGGCTTCTGTGCCCGTCTAACGGGGCCCGAAACCCATTCATGAAAACTCGCGCCATTTTTTTGCAGGCATGGGTCCGATACGCCGCCATTCCTTCCGATATACCCGCAGACCGACACGACCCGTCAAGGGCGGGGCTCAGGCCTTCCCGCTACGGCGTGTCTCGTATGCGATTGACCGTTAGAAGCTCCGCCGATGGCGGGTTTTTGCAGAGAGGGTCAACATGAAGAGCAAAGCAGTCATCCCCTTAGTCCTCGGATTGGCCGTCGGCCTGTTGGCTGTCAAGTATGTGGTCGAAGCCGTGCAGCAGGCCCAGGGCACTCCCCAGCGGGTCGTCACCGCGGTGGTAGCCCGAACGGATATCCCGGCCAGCCTCGAAATCACGGCGGACATGGTGGACACCGTGCAAACGCCTCAAACGCCGCTGATTCCCGAGGATGGGTTCACCGACGTCGAAGCCCTGATCGGACGGGTGACTTCCAAGGGCGTCCCCAAGGGCGCGGTGGTGAGCCCGCTGTTCTTGGCCCCGCCGGGAACGCCGGCTGGATTGACCGAGCGTATTCCCGAAGGGTATCGGGCCGTCTCCGTCAAGATCGATGAAGTGGCCGGCGTGGCCTATCAGCTCAAGCCCGGCGACTTCGTGGATGTCACGGTTGTGATGCGGGTTCGAAAAGGAAACCGGGACAATACCATCAGCCGGGTCATTCTGGAGCGCGTCAAAGTCCTGGCCGTTGGACAGAATCTTGGGGCCGCCGACGCACGCGGTCCCCAGAAATTGGCCCGATCTGTGACGCTGCTGGTCACGACCGCCCGCCTTCCCGAGCTCCACCTGGCCCAGACCCAAGGCAAACTCACGCTGGCGTTGCGCGGGGCCGACGACCGAATGATGAACGAAAGCTCCATGGCCAGCACGGCGCAATGGGATGACTCGAAACCCAGAATCGATCCCTCCACCGCCGTGGCCATGACGCCTACGCGCACGCTCGATTTGGCCACACCTAATAGCGTGACTCCGCCGAATCTGAGCGACCTTTTTGCCGTCACGGTGTTTAACGGCCCCATCCGCACCGACGGCGGAACGGCCGTTCAGCAAGTCGTTTACAAGAACAAAGAATCCATGAAGGTCGTCGAAATCCACACCGGGCGAACCACCGAAGGCGATCCGGGTGGGGGTGAATCCATCGTCCGCCAGCCGCGCTCCGTGCGGTCTTCGAACGACCCCGACCGCCTCTTCCAACGCGGCGGCAACCGACGTCCTGGGCAAGATCAGCCTCAAGATAGGGAGATGATAGAAGAATGACCCGAACAGCCAACGATCCAAGGAGGTCCGTCGCTGTGAGGACATCGCCGGCCCATAGTTGCTTGCGAGCGGCGATCTTCGCCTCGGCCGCGTTCCTGCTGGCCGGGGGCGGCACCCAGGCGGGCGCTCAGCAGCCCGGCCCGGGCGACGAGACCGTCGAAGCTCCCTTCATGGCTCAGGTAGTCAAGCTTAACGAGCGGGCCAAGACCATCCGAATACCGGTCAACCAGAGCGTGCTCATCGAGACCAACAGGCCTTCAGAACGTATCCAGGCCATTGATCCGAGCATCGTGTTCGTCCAATCGGTCGCCCCGAACCAGATTCTGGTGACCGGTGTGGGCACCGGCACGTCTCAAGTGTTGGTTTGGGCCGATGACGGTCAGCAGCACATCTTCGAAGTTCACGTGGAAATCAACCTGGTGGAGCTGAACCGGGCCCTTGAAGCCGTGGACCCTCTTTCCAAGGTTGAAGCGGTGCCCTTGATGGGCAGCATAGTCCTGACCGGTATAGCCAGCAGCACGCGAATGGCCGAGCGGCTGCTGAACGTTACGGAGCTGTTTGTGCCCCCGGGCGGCGCTTCTCAAACCGTCACAGTCCGCAACCACATGACCGTGGCCGGTGAACAGCAGGTCCTGCTGCGCTGCACCGTCGCCGAGGTCTCCCGGTCGGCCGCCCGAAAACTGGGTATTAACGGCTTCCTGGGTGGCGAGAACTTCCGCGATGTTTTTGCCGTCAATCAGATCGGCGGGATCAACCCCATCAACATCGGGGCGCAGGGGTTCGGCGACGTCCGCCAGAACTTCAACTTCGGGGCCATCGACGGCATTCCATTGGCTTCGACGGTGCCACTATCGCTGGGCTTCCCCCGCGTGCAAATGCAGGTCTTTGTCCAGGCGTTGGCGGACAACTCGCTATTGCGCGTGCTGGCCGAGCCCAACCTGGTGGCCATTAGCGGCGAGACCGCCTCTTTCCTGGTGGGCGGCGAGTTCCCCATTCCGGTTCCGCAGGGCATCGACCAAGTCACCATCGAGTTCCGCGAGTTCGGAGCGCGATTGAACTTCACTCCCGTGGTGCGTGCCGGGCAACGTATCCGGCTGCACGTGGCCCCTGAAGTCAGCGAGTTGGACTTCTCGTCGGCCGTGACCATCGCTGGCTTCTCCGTGCCGGGCTTGACCCAGCGCCGGGTTGAGAGCACCGTCGAGGTGGGCAGCGGCCAGACCCTGGCGATCGCCGGTTTGCTCAGCGACGAGGTCCGTGGCGTCGCCAGCCGTATTCCAGGCCTGGGCGACGTGCCCATCTTGGGCGCCCTGTTCCGGTCCGTGGACTACCGCCGCCAGATCACCGAATTGGTCATCCTGGTCACGCCCGAGATCGTCGCCCCGTTGAACCCCAATCAGGTACCCGACGTGCCGGGGCAGGATTTCCAGGATCCTGACGACTTCGAGCTGTACGCCCTGGGTCTATTGGAGCCGTTGGAGACCGCCGGCCAACCCGCCACCGGAATTGCCGCCTTGCGTGACGATGCCGCCCTGGTGGATTCTGAGCCGGACCAGAACACGTTGCACGGCCCTTGGGGCTACTCCACCGCCGAGGAATAAACCCGCCCCAACGTGGGCCACGGCCAAGCAAAAACAGAGCCGATCCAATGCCGCCGTATCGATGCACGCAGGCGTCGATACGGCGGCTCGACGATTGAGCGCACCGAGCCCGGTACTGTTCGACGCGCCCGCGGAGTTACCGGACCTGCCGTTTCTAACCCGGTCACATATCGAACTACGGTGCTATCTTGCCGACAACTCTATAAGGGTAACCGTCGGCGGCCACGCGGTGCGTCCGCCTGTATTGGCGGGATGCAATCGCGGCAGATGCGGAGCGTCTAAGGAAAGATCCGCCGATCGGCCGGGGGCCTGGAAGAACACCCGGCCACGCCTTACCGAGGGGCAACGCCACAGGAGACATCATGGCAGCCGGCGTCCGAGTCATCATCTACAACGCCGATCCGGAGTTTGGACCGGACCTGCGCGCTATCCTGTTGAATTTTGACGGCGTCAAGATCATCGCCGAAGTGGACGAGCCGGTTCTGCTGCCTCAGGCGGCCAAACAGTTCCCGGCCGACCTGGTCGTGGTCCACTTGGATCCCAACCCGCAGGCCATCCTGCCAATCACCGCAGAAGTCATCAAAGACTTGCCCGACATAGCCGTCTTCGCCATCTCTGAATGTGCCGACGGGCAACTCATCCTCTCGGCCATGCGCTCGGGGGTTCGCGAATTCATCACCAAACCGCTGGACCGCGACATCCTGGGGGCCGCCCTCGAAAAAGTCACTGAAACGCGAATCCAGACCATCGCCCAAGGCAGGCTTATTACCGTATTGGGTAGCGCCGGCGGAGTCGGGACCACCACCATCGCCACCAACCTGGCCGTTGAAATGGCCGATCTTACCGCTGAACAGGTTGCCGTGGCTGACCTCGATTTTCGATTCGGACAGGTCGCCACCATGTTGGACGTGGATTCGACGTATACCATTGCCGACCTTTGCGAATCCGTCGAGCAACTCGAGCAGCAGATTATCGAACGGGCCTTGGTCGCCCACGAGACGGGAGTCAACGTTCTGGCCAGACCCGCAACGTTCTCCCAGGCGGAACACATCTCCGCCGCGCACTGTGTGGGTGTGCTGTCCAGTCTGATGAACCTGCACGATCATGTTGTGGTCGATGGTCCCACCCGTTTCGACATGGGCGCCAAGGCCGTGCTGGACATCGCCGACGAAATCCTGCTCGTGGCTCACCTGCTGGTGCCTTGCGTTCGAAATCTAAGCCGAATGGTCGAGGGCATGCGCCAGGTCGGGTTCAACATGGAGCGGGTCAAGCTCATCTGTAATCGGACCTGCCGCGACGCCGGCAACCTCTCCATTCAGGACGTGGAGGACACGCTGGATATGACCGTGTTCGCCACCCTGCCGGACGATTGGGAGACCATCAGCGGGGCTGTCAATCTCGGCGAACCGCTCCTGAAATACGCTCCAAAATCTCGCCTGCGCGAAGCCATCCGCGAATTGGCCAAGCAACTCGACAATCCAGGACGCAACTCCGACGACACGGGCGACGATAAGAAGGGCAGCCTATTGGCTAAAATCTTCAGCGATGCATGATCGGCCGATAACCAGGTCCGGAATGCTTTGGCGTTCAAGGGCCGTTTGGGGATCGTAGATTAGTTTGGGGGAATCCATTCGTGTTCGGTAAGAAAACCACATCGGCGGTAGCCAGGCCTCCGTTGGCGCCCAAAGCGCCGCAGACGAGTCCACCCGGGAAAAAACCCGATGCGCCCAAGATCAACAAGCCGGCCCAGGAAAAGCTGGACCAGTTCAACAAACTAAAGTCGCGCATCCACCGCAAGCTGGTCGAGCAGCTCGACCTGACCCGCATGACCGGAGAAGACGACACGCTTCGCGAGCAGGTTCGCGAGGTGGTCACACAACTTTGCGAGCAGGAAAACACGCTGCTCAACTACAACGAGCGGCAAAGGCTGATCAACGAAGTTCTGGATGAGACTTTTGGGCTCGGGCCGTTGGAAGTGGTTTTGGCCGATCCGGGCGTCAGCGACATCCTGGTCAACGGACCGCGCCAGGTCTACATCGAGAAAAAAGGCATCCTCGAACTCACCGAAGTGCGCTTCCGCGACGATGCCCACCTGCTCCACGTGATCGACAAGATCGTCAGTGCGGTGGGCAGACGTTGCGATGAGACGTCGCCGATGGTCGACGCCCGCCTCAAGGATGGTTCGCGCGTCAACGCGGTCATTCCTCCGCTGGCCATCGACGGGCCCAGCATGTCCATTCGGCGATTCGGCACCGACGCGGTGACCTGGGACAACTACGTCGAATGGAAATCCTGCGCCCCGCAAATGCGCGACTTCCTCGAAGCCTGCGTCCTGGGGCACCTCAACGTCCTGATCGTGGGGGGTACCGGCTCAGGTAAGACCACATTGCTCAACAACTTGTCCTCCTTCATCCCAGAGGCCGAGCGAATCGTCACCATCGAGGATGCGGCCGAGCTCCAACTCCGCCAGCCTCACGTGGTCCGCTTGGAAACCAGGCCGGCCAACATCGAAGGCAAAGGACGGATCGCCATCCGCGATCTGCTGATCAATAGTCTGCGAATGAGGCCCGACCGAGTCGTGGTCGGCGAATGTCGTGGCGCCGAAACCCTGGACATGCTCCAGGCCATGAACACCGGACACGACGGATCGCTCACCACCATCCACGCCAACAATACCCGCGACGCCGTCCAGCGCGTCGAGACCATGGTCATGATGTCCGGTTTCGACCTGCCGGTGCGGGCCATTCGGCAGCAGTTCGCGTCGGCCATTCACGTGATCGTCCAGGCCCAGCGACTGACCGGCGGACCCAGAAAAATCGTTACCATCACCGAGGTTCAGGGCATGGAGGGCGACATCATCACCATGCAGGATATTTTTGCCTTCGAGCAAGTCGGCATCAGCGCCAGCGGAAAGGCGTACGGCCGATTCGTCGCCACCGGGATCAGGCCCGCCTTCCTCGACCGCCTGGCTGCCTCGGGGGCCAAACTCGATACGTCGCTCTTCGAGCGACAGGTACTGATGATGGATGACCCCGACTAGGGGCCTGCCGACCGGCGCTACAGGGGAGCGTTGACAGGGTACTACTCATGCAAAGCCTGGCCCAAGTATCAGCCTACCTCTTCTACTTCCTGCCGGCCGCCGGCTCGATGTTGCTGGTCTATGGCATCTATCAGGTCGTGATTGAGACCAAGCAGGGCGAACGCAGGAAAGTCCTCAACCGTCTTCAGGGCATCTCCAACCGATCGGCCAAGGCCAAAAACGTCCCTTCCATTCTTCGCAAGCCGTTAGGCGCCGACGAAGACCAGAACATACTCAGCACCGCCATGGGCAAGCTCAGCTTCATGCCCAAGATCCAGACGCTGCTGGATCAGTGCAACCTGGATTGGTCCGCCGCCAAACTTATGACCAACCTTGCCCTGGGCAGCATTGTCACCGTGGCTGGGCTTTACTTCCTCAAGATCAACCTGGTGATCGGCCTTAGTTGCGGGGCCGTGGTCATCGTTGCGCCTCTGATGGTTCTGAGCTTCATGCGGAAGCGTCGCATGTCCAAGCTCACCATGCAGCTACCCGACGTCTTCGAGATGATGAGCCAGGCCTTACGTGCCGGGCACTCTCTGGCCAGCGCCATGCAGCTCATTCACGAGCAGATGCCCGACCCCATCGCCTCGGAGTTCGGGCAGGTCTTCCACGAGCAGAACCTGGGCATCAAAATCGAGGACGCCCTGCTGGCCATGGCGGATCGGGTGGACACTCTCGACGTCAGGTTCTTTGTCACGGCTGTGCTCATCCAGCGCCAGACCGGCGGTGACTTGGCCGAAGTCCTCGAGAAGATCAGTGGGGTCATCCGTCAGCGTATCGAACTATTCGGCCTGGTCAGGGGACTGACCGCCGAAGGCCGGCTGAGCGGTTGGGTCCTGTTCGCCCTGCCGTTCATTGTTTTCATAGCCGTGATGTACATGAACCCGGACTATGGCAACACCCTGCTCAACGAACCGCGCGGCAAGATCATGCTCACCGTCGCCGCCGGCATGCAATTGATGGGCTTGGCCATGATCCGCTGGATCGTCAACATTAAAGTCTAAAGTCGAAAGTCGAAAGTCGAGAATTAGTAGCGAGAAGTTGGCAGTATTGGAGGTTTCGTCATGCCAATGGTTGCCCTCGTCGTCCTCGTCGCCGTCAGCGTAGGCCTGATCGCCTACGCCCTGATTCCGCGCAAGGAAGACGATCAAGACGCCATCCGACGCCGCATGGCCGGTAAACGTACCACCGACGGGACTGCCGATCTGCGCAAAAAAGCCAGAGAGTCGGTGGCCGAGAGAATGGTCCAGAAGGTCGCCCCCTTGGCCACCCGCCCGGTCATGCCCAAGAACGCCGAGGAGATGTCGCGGCTCAACGTAAAGCTGGCCAATGCGGGGCTGCGGCGAGAGAACTCATGTACCACGTTTCTGGCCAGCAAATCCATCGTGGCCGTCCTGGCTGGCATCGTTGGAATCATCCTCACCGCGACTCGCGGCCAAGATATGAATCATGTTCTGGGATGGACCATAGTGGCAGTGGCTGTGGGATTCATGGCCCCAAACGTCTGGTTGAACATGGCCATCGGCCGCCGCTCCGAGCAGATCCGTAACGGATTGCCCGACTCCCTGGACCTCTTGGTCATCAGCGTCGAATCAGGCCTGGCCCTCGATGCAGCCATTCAGCGCGTGGGCGATGAGATGAAAAACGTCCACCCCGTTCTCAGCGAGGAGTTTCAGATCACCACGTTGGAAAGTCAGATGGGCATCCCGCGTGCCGAAGCTTTGAGCAATATGTCCAGCCGAACCGGCGTACCGGAAGTCCGATCGCTGGTCAGCATTGTCAACCAGGCTGAGCGGTTCGGCACCAGTATTGCCTCCGCCCTGCGCAACCAGGCTGACGCGTTACGCCTCAAGCGGCGCCAGGAGGCGGAGGAACGGGCCCAAAAAACCACGGTGAAGCTAATGGCCCCGCTGATCCTCTTCATCTTCCCAGCTATCTTCGTCGTCCTGGCAGGACCGGCCGCCCTGCGCCTCATCGACACCATGAGCAGCACGACTGGCCTTTAACGTAGAACGCTTCCATCTCCGCGCGGTACCACCAGTCGGGCGTGAATCTGCGTTTTCAATACAGTTACGCCGGGCGCTCAACCGCCCGCCCCCCTGCCAACACTGGCAGGCGGGCCTCGATGAATCGGCTTGTCGCTTCGGTCGCTTTATCGGACGAAATCAGTCTCCGCACCGGCCGCGGACCCCGGCGACCTGCCCGATAAATACCGAAGGTCCATCGCCAAATCGCTCGATACTTAGGTGACCGAAACAGGTCGGCCTAACAGTCCGCCGGCACCCATGTGCGGCGTCCGGCCCAACGCGCCCTGACCGGCACGCCCTGTCTTCGGTTGGCGATAACCACGAACCCGCGCAGGCAGCGACAAAGGATGGCCTCAACCTTCCAACCCTCGCCGCCCCATTTTAAGAACTCGATGGAGCTATTCGGATGTCACGCAAACTGAACCGTAGCATCGGCCTCTTCTTGCTGCCGGCTGGGATAATGGTCGGTTGCAGCGCACCGACAAGCCGCCTCAACGCCCCGCCACAGGGTGTCGCCGATCACCCCAACCAGATGCAGCCCTTCTTTACTTACATGACCGACAACGCCGCGATGTCCGACATGGACATCGCCGACGTTCACTTTGTCCCGCACACTACCGAGCTCAACTCGCTGGGCGCCAATCGACTTAATCGAATGGCCCATTTTATGGAGAGCTATGGCGGGACCGTCCGTTACACGACGCACGATCAAGATGAGCAGTTGGTCAACCAGCGCATTGCCCACGTTAAGGAATACCTGGCCGCGGCCGGAGCCGATATGGACCGCGTGGACGTGCAAGTGGCCATGGCCGGCTCTAACCGCACCTCGGCCGAAGACGCCATCGCCGCCGAGGAAAAAGGATGGGCCTCTGATTTCAACGTCTCGGATCAAGGACTAGAGGGTTCGCGGTAATCGGCCCCTCCAGCGGGTCGCGGTTGAAACGCCAACCTCCTAACAATCAACCTCCAGGGTGGGAAACCATGAACAAGGGATTGTCCACTGCCGTCACACTGTTTGCCGCCGTTGTCTTCATTCACGGTTGCACCCAGTCGAACAAGACCGTCGTCCAAAGCCAAAAAGAGCGTAACTGGCTGGAAGCGGACAGCGCTGCCATCTCCGCTGCCCAAGAGATTGATGCGCCGCGGATTCTGCCCAAGACGCACTTTGCGGCCGCCCTGCTCTTCGAGCAGAACGGCCAATGGCAAAAGGCAGTCGCCCAGTATCAAAAGGCCGTCGCCGTCAACCACCAGTACGTCGAAGCCTATGCCCACATGGGCATGTTGCTAGGCAGGCTGGGCCGGCACAGCGAGGCTGAGATCGCCCTGCGCCGAGCGGTCCAGCTCAAGCCCGATTCAGCCCGCATGCGTAATAACCTCGGCTATGAGTACGCCCTACAGAAACGCTGGATGGATGCCGAGGCGGAACTCAACAATGCCATTGAGCTCAAGCCGGACTTCGCCCGGGCCTACATCAATCTGGGCCTGGTTTTGGCCAAGCAACAACGATTCGAAGAAGCTCTAGAAAGCTTCAACGCCGCTCTGCCCGACGCCGACGCCTACTATAACTTGGGCCTGATGTACCGCAGCGCCCAACGCCACCGCGATGCGGCCGACGCCTTTCGACACGTTCTGGCGCTAAACCCCAACTTCCCCGCAGCCGCCCGCCAATTGGAGGAAACCGAAGCCAAGATCCAGCCCATGCCCGTCCCCGACCCGGTCATGGTGGCGGACGCCGACACTCAACCGACCGAGCCGATCGCCACCGATACTGTTGACCAGGACATTGTCACGGTGGATTCGGGCGAGCCGGATGCGGAGGTGTCGTCGTCAGAGGCAACCTTGGCCTCGAACGAGCAGCTTTCGATGGCGCCCGACGATCCGAACTCGGGGCATTCCCTAATCGGCAGCGCCGCGCCCATCGGCGACGAGATCGTCGAATCCGAGGGCGCGTTCGGCCCGCCGGCCCCGACCCTCGACGTCGCTGAACCCGAGGCGAGTGTCCCCGCCCCGTCCCAGACACCCATCGACCCGATGGTCTCGCAACCAATCGATGACGCCGACGGCGACACCACCGCCCCACCCGCCCCAGCGGACATCACCGAACCGATTGTCGATGACGGCACGGCTCCCATGGCCACCATCGATTCGGTCACGGCGCCCATGGCCGGACCGGTTCACCGGTTACAAACCGGTGCCACAGCGATCGATGCGGATGACTCGCAAGACGAAACCGCCCCCGAGGCCGAGGTGACCGCGTTCTGGACGCATGATCCCACCGAGGAGCTTCTTCAAGACGACCCAAGCGGCCAGGACAGCGACCCGACGGAAATGTCCGACGCCCAAGAAACAGGCTCGGCTAAAATCGGTCCTGCACCCACCGTAGATTTGGACGATGACCCGGTCATGGTTGACCGTATCGACGTCCAACCGACCGTTGACGAAGTGACCCCTTCCATTCCGGTCGAACCGGTCATCGTCGAGGCCACGCCGGTCCAGCCCATCGATGCCCCCCTGCCGGTCGATGACATGGCCACCGACGACGATCTGCTCTTGAATGACAGGTCTGCCATCGAGTCCTACGTCGACGACGACATTCTCGATTGGATCCTGGCCGACGGCGCCGAGCAGGTCCCCTGCCCCGACGACGATCCAGGTGTCGATACCGTGGACGGGAACGCCACGGTTCTTTCCGATCAAGACGTGACGCCACCGCAGGCCGCTGATAATCCGGTCGGCTTCCCACTGTGGCTAGAGGCGAGCAAACGGGCGACCGAACGCCGCACTGCCCGGCTTGACGGAAACGCCATCGAGCTGGCACCGACCCAGGACGACTCCTCCAGCCGATCTCCGATCGCGGCGGCTGATGACGAGCCCGCGATTCTTGACCTGCACGATGTCAGTCTCTGGCACTGGGCACAGCAGACCGCGCGATGGATGGACCGATTCGAACCCGCCGCCGAGCAGGCCTCGGTCCTGACCGCCCAGGAAGCGTCCGACCCCTTGGCCGAAGTCGAGCAGCCCGCCGAAGCATATCTCAACTGGCCATCGCTGCTCACTACCGAAGATGACGACTTCAACGGTCGGATCGGTATCGAAGGCGTCCTGTCCGCCGCCGACGCCATCAACATGGCCATACCCGACAACCTGGACATCGATCCGATGACCCCAGGCGGCGACGAGTTCGTCGTCGACTTGACAGCCTCCGAGACCGTCCTGGTGGATGCATCGAACCGGTCCGAAACTGACTCCGCCCGCCCCTGCCCCGCGTTCAACGTGGACCTGGTTCGTTGGGAAGCGCGCTTCGCCTCTGTCGATATGTTCGGTTGGGGCGACCCGTTTGACGCTTATGCCGTGCCCCCCAGCATGACCTGGTTCGCCCAGCAGATTCCCTTGATTCCCAACGACACGATACCGATGCCCGAACCCTCGGTATCCATGGAGTCCAGCGATACGGACCTGCCCCCCTACTTCCAGGACGAGCCCAGCAGCGACGTGGACGGCATGATGCTCTTTCCCAACTCCAACACATCCTGGATGCGGCCGCAGTAACCCGGTGCCACACAAGGGCCTGCTGCCAAACAGCCGGCGCGGCTATACCTCGATCCAGTCGTCCGAATCCTCATCACGCAGGCGTCGATAGACTTCCAGCAAGCGCACGTACCGCACCAAGCGCTTCCAGAGCAGGTGGACGTAGCAGGCCCCCAAAGCTCCAAAGACGACCCCGATCAGCAACCGCCCTTCGCCGGGAGGCCAAGCTCCCAGGAACAGGCAGGCTGCCCCGATGGACAGGCAAACCGACGTCCAGAACAACTCTTCCAATGGAAACCGCAGCATGTCCGCCGTGAAGATGCCCTTCATGACGGGCGGGCGAGCGCTGTACTGAGAACCGCATTCCGGACATCGGCCCAGGTAGGTCAGGGTTCTCAGGTTGTAGCCGCAGCGGGCACAGTACAGGTCCGTGCCGATGCGCCGGTCGGCCAGCACCTCGTCACCCCACCGGGCCAACTCGTCCGCACCCACCGCCATGGCCAACCGCCTATCCGAAGTGACCGGCAACCCACCGGGCCCGCCAAGAGTTCAACGCCACGCCCCTACGCAGCAAAAAGCGCGTCCATAAACGCCACCGGATCAAACGGCTCGATGTCCTGCGGCGTTTCCCCCAGCCCCACGAACTTCACCGGGACCTGCAACTGATCCCGAATCCCGATCACAATGCC